>NZ_MLQM01000036.1:0-35293 GCF_001854525.1 Mycobacterium talmoniae | reverse complement strand
GTCCAGCAGCGCGGTGACCTGGCGGTTCACCGTGGCGATGGACAGCGAGGTGGCCCCGGCGATGGCGTCCCGGGCGATCGGCCCGCGCACCCGCGCGGCCCAGAACCACGAGGCCGCCGCGGCGTCGGCCAGGTGCAGCGACGGCGCCGCCACGTGCGGGTGGGACCGGGCCCGACGAGTGGCGGCGGTGTGGGAGTGGGTGGTGAGGGAGGTGGTGCGCACGCGATGTCCTTTGTCCTGAGTTCCGACGATGGGCTCGGGCCACACCGGGCGACTCAGCGGGACGGTGCTAAGTCAGGTGCGGCGGGGTGCGCAACAACACGCACCGCCCATGGGACAGGCGGCCGTGAGCGAGAACTCGGCACTGCGATACACACCGAGAAATTTAGCGTGCCGAGGTTGCCGGCCGAAAGGGGGACCCCCGGCCGCGCGGAATCGGCCCGCCGAGCAGGCACGCGGCGCGGTGTCGCCCGACACGCCTTAAGGTTGGCCAGATGGCGACATCGCAGGCGCACGAAAAGATTGCCGTGGTCACCGGCGCCAGCGCCGGAATCGGCGAAGCGACCGCAAGAACCCTTGCCGGGCAAGGCTTTCACGTGGTCGCGGTGGCCCGCCGCAAGGACCGGATCACCGCGTTGGCCGACGAGATCGGCGGCACCGCCGTGGTGGCCGATGTCACCGACGCCGCCGCCGTCGACGCGCTGGCGGCCGGGCTGAGCCGGGTCGACGTGCTGGTCAACAACGCCGGCGGGGCCAAGGGCCTGGAACCGGTCGAGCAGGCCGACCTCGAGCACTGGCGCTGGATGTGGGAGACCAATGTGCTGGGCACGCTGCGGGTGACCCGGGCGCTGCTGCCCAAACTGGTGGCCTCCGGGGACGGGCTGATCGTCACCATCACCTCGATCGCGGCGTTCGAGGTGTACGACGGCGGCGCCGGCTACACCGCGGCCAAACACGCCCAGGGCGCGCTGCACCGCACCCTGCGCGGCGAGCTGCTGGGAAAACCGGTGCGGCTCACCGAGATTGCGCCGGGCGCGGTGGAGACGGAGTTTTCCCTGGTGCGGTTCGGCGGCGACCAGCAGCGCGCCGACGCCGTCTACGCCGGGATGACCCCGCTGGTGGCCGCCGACATCGCCGAGGTGATCGGGTTCGTGACGTCCCGGCCCCCGCACGTCAACCTGGACCAGATCGTCATCCGGCCCCGCGATCAGGCCAGCGCTACCCGCCGGGTCGGCCGTTAGGCGACGTCGTCGTCGGGGTGCCCGACAGGGTCGGCGCGTTGGTCGGGGTGATCGGCGCGGTGCTCGGGATTTTCGTCCCCGGCGCCGGCTTTTGCCCCTCCGTGGGCGGCAGCGCCGACATCGACACCCAGGTGCCCCAGTCCACCGCCCAGTCCCAGATGTCGCCGTCGGCGTAGGACAGTTCGATCGAGCTGCCGGTCACCTCCACCGGGTCGCCGTACATGGCGCTGGCGTAGTACTGCTCGGCGTCGCCGGTGGACAGGTTGATGCAGCCGTTGGTGACGTTGCTGTTGCCTTGGGCGCCGGCGCTGGCCGGGTTGGCGTGGATGAACTCGCCGTTGTTGGAGATCCGCACCGCCCAGCGCTCGTGGATGTTGGAGTAGCCGGCCGCCGGGTTGGACATGTAGAAGTCGGCGTATTTCTCGCTGACCACGTGGATCCCGTTGCGGGTGACGTTGCGCGCCAGGTCACCCTCGCCGTAGCTGCACGGGAAGTCCATGATCACCCCGGCGTCGGTGACGACCTGGATGCGGTGCGAGGACACCTCGGCCTTGACCACCTGCCGGCGGCCCACCTGGAAGTTCAGGTTGAAGTCCTGCTTGCCGTAGGCGCCGTCGCCGAACGCCAGCCCGTACAGCTTGGCGTCGACGCTGACCTTGGTGCCCGCGGGGTAGTACTCGCGGGTGCGCCAGTGCACCCGCGCGCCCTGCGCCTCGTCGGGCAGCCACGCCCAGCTGCCCTCCACCGGCGGGTCGGTGGTGACGGTCAGCGCCCGCTCGACGGCGGCCTTATCGGAGATGGGGGCGTCGAACTGGATGATGATCGGGGCGGCCACGCCGACGGTCTGCCCGTCGGCCAGCTGGAACCCGCCGTCGATGACCTTGGTGGGGGTGATCGTGGTGAACTTGCCGGCCACCGGGACGGCCTTGCCGTCGTGGCCGACCACCGAGCCCGACCAGGTGTAGGACGCGCCGTAGCCGAGCGGCTCGGTGACGGTGTAGCGGGTGCGGTCCCGGTTGAGGGCCCCGGCCACCACCTTGCCGTCCGGGTTGGTCAACGCGACCCGCTGAAACCAGCCGTCGCGGACCTCCACGCTGACCGGCGCGGTGGGCAGCACGTCGGCGGCGGCGTCGTGCGGCGCAAACGTCAGGCTGGGCGCCGCCGGGGCGCTGCTGTCCTCGGATTGTTTGCCCGACTCCTTGGAGCAGGCGGCCAGCACCCCGGGCACCGCCATCCCCATCGCCAGCGCCGCCAACGCCTTCCGCCGGTTGATCGGCTGCGGGTCGCTGGGCGTGCTCACGAGGAACCAAGATACCGGGCAGCAGCGACCACCCCGAAAATTCGCCAGCTACAGCGCGCAACCGACCAGCACCGGTTCGGGGGTCAGCGTGATGCCAAACACATCGGCGACCCCGTCGCGGACGGTGCGGGCCAACGCCAGCACGTCGGCGGCGGTGGCGTGGCCGCGGTTGGTCAGCGCCAGCGCGTGCTTGGTGGACAGCCGGCACGGCGCCCCGTCGCTGCCCGGGTAGCCTTTGCCGAACCCGGCCCGCTCCACCAGCCAGCCGGCGGCCAGCTTCACCCCGTCCGGCGCCGGATAGTGCGGGACGGGAATGTCGAGGCTGTCGGCCAGCCGTTGATACACCTCCGCGGCCACGACCGGATTGGTGAAAAACGAGCCGGCACTCCAGGTGTCGTGGTCGGCGGGGTCGAGCACCATGCCCTTGCGGGTGCGCAGCGCCAGCACCGCGGCGCGCACCGCCGCCGGGTCGGCGCGCTCACCGGTGCTTGCCCCCAGCGCGGCGGTCAGCTCGTCGTAGCGCAGCGGCGCGCTGGCCCCCGACGCGTCCAACGCGAACTCCACCTCGAGCACGACCGCATCCGCGGAGTGTTTCAGCACGCTGGTCCGGTACCCGAAGCCCAGCTCGGCGGCGGGCACCCAGCGCACTACGCCGCTGCGCCGGTCCAGCAGCCGCACCCGGGTCAGGGTGTCGGCGACCTCGACGCCGTAGGCACCGACGTTTTGCACCGGGGTGGCGCCAGCCGAGCCGGGAATCCCAGACAGGCACTCCAGCCCGCCCAGACCGGCCGCGGTGGCGGCCACCACCACCTCGTTCCACCCCGCGCCGGCCTCCGCGCGCAGCACGGCGCCGTCGATGCTGATCCGGTCGGCGGCCAGCCGCACCACGGTCAGATCGGTCAGGTCGTCGGCGATCACCACGTTGGAGCCGCCGGCCAACACCAGCACCGGCCCGCTGTCGTGGGCGTCGAGGTGGCCCAGCGTGGCGACCACCTGGTCGGCGTTGGTGCAGGTAATCACCGTTTTCGCGACCGGACCGACCCGCAGCGTGGTCAACGGCGCCAACGGCACCGCCTGCGCGACGCGCGCACCGGCGAACAGTGTTCCCACCACGGGCCGTAACGGTAGCCTGACCTGCTATGCCGCGTTCATTCGACTTGTCGGCCGAATACCACGCCAGCGTTGAACAGGTGCATGCGGCGTTTTGCGACGAGGGGTATTGGCTGGCCCGGCTGGCCGATTCCGGGGCCGACACCGCGACGCTGGACTCGATGACCGTGGAGCCCGACGGCCGGGTGGCGGTGACCACCACCCAGGCCCTGTACCGGGAGCGGCTGCCGGCGCTGGCCACCCAATTTCACCGCGGCGACCTGGAGGTGGTCCGCAACGAGACGTGGAGCCCGGTCCGCGACGGCAAGGCGTTCGCCCAGGTCAGCGGCAAGGTGCTGGCGGCGCCGGTGTCACTGTCCGGCGAGGCGCAGCTGGCGCCCACCGAAACCGGCTGCCGGTTGACCTTCACCGCGACGGTCCACGTCGATATCCCGTTGGTGGGCGGCAAGATTGAGAGCATCATCGGCACCAAGCTGTCCGAGCTGATGACCGCCGAGCAGCGGTTCACCACGCGGTGGGTGGCCGAGTCGGACTAGCTCCGCTTTGGCTTTGGCGGGTTTTGGCCCGCGCGTCGGCCCGCGAGCCTGTGCTCACGGCGTCGAGCCTGCGTCCACGGCATCCAAACTGCGGTGAGGGCATCGAAACTGCGTCCAGGGCGCCGAGCCTGCGTCCAGGGCGCCGAGCCTGCGTCCAGGGCATCGAAACTGCGCTCACGGCACCGAGCCTGCGTCCAGGGCATCGAAACTGCGCTCACGGCACCGAGCCTGCGTCCACGCCGACAAATCGGCCGAATACACGTCCTCACCGCAGACTCGATGCCACCACCGCAGACTCGACGCCCTCACCGCAGGCTCGGTGCCACCACCGCAGACTCGACGCCCTCACCGCAGACTCGACGCCACCACCGCAGACTCGACGGTCCGGGCGACCTCGTAGGGTGGCGGGCATGCGGATCGCATTGGCGCAGATCCTCAGCGGCACCGACCCGGCGGCCAACCTGGAACTGGTGCGCGAGTACACCGGGCGGGCCGTCGAGGCCGGCGCGGCGCTGGTGGTGTTCCCGGAGGCCACCATGTGCCGGTTCGGCGTTCCGCTCCAACCGATCGCCGAGCCCACCGACGGGCCGTGGGCCGACGCGGTGCGGCGCATCGCCGCCGAAGCCGGCGTCACGGTGATCGCCGGGATGTTCACCCCGTCCGGCGACGGCCGGGTCACCAACACCTTGCTCGCGACCGGTCCGGGCACCGACGCCCACTACGACAAGATCCACCTCTACGACGCGTTCGGCTTCACCGAATCCCGCACGGTGGCGCCGGGTTCGCAGCCGGTGGTGATCACCGTCGACGGCATCGGGGTCGGGTTGAGCACCTGCTACGACATCCGGTTCCCGGAGCTCTACACCGAGTTGGCCCGCCGCGGCGCACAGCTGATCACGGTGTGCGCATCGTGGGGCTCCGGTCCGGGCAAGCTGCAGCAGTGGACGCTGCTGGCCCGCGCCCGCGCGCTGGACTCCACCAGCTACATCGCCGCGGTCGGGCAGGCCGATCCGGGCCGCGCCCTGGCCTCGACGGCGCCGACCGGGGTGGGCGGCAGCCTGGTCGCCTCCCCGTTGGGTGAGGTGGTCGCCGCCGCGGGTGCGCAGCCGGAACTCGTGGTCGCCGACCTGGAGGTCGACGCCGTCGCCGCCGCCCGGGACACCCTCGCGGTGCTGCGCAACCGCGCAGACTTCGTTCGCATCAATTAACCGATAAGGCAGAATCGCGCACGTGAGCAACCCACCAGGACCTCCGCACGGTGGCGATCATTCGCCCTGGGCCCGCCCGACCGCCCCGATGCCGAAGCGGCCCGCGCCGGAACCGCAGCCGCCGGCCGGTCCGGGATCACACACCCGGCCGTCGGAGTCGCCGACCCGGCAGATGAGGGTGGGCCGGGACGCCCACGAACCCCCCACCAACCGGATTCCCGGCCCGCCGCCGATCACCACGCAGGACCTCCCGGTGGAACCGCCGACCGGCCAGACCACGACGATGGATTTCTCGGCACCGGCGGCCCAACCCAAGCGCAACCTGTTCGGCTTCCTGCGCGATCCGCTGTCGATCTTTTTGGTTTTCGTCACCACGCTGGCGTTGGTGGTCGCCGGGCTGATCGGCGCCGAGCTCTACGCCCGGCACATCGCCGACGACAAGATCACCAAGGCCACCGAGTGCGAGGTGGAAGACAACGCCAAGGCGTCGTTCGGGGTGTCGCCGCCGTTCCTGTGGCAGCACATCACCGGCCACTACACCAACATCTCCATCAAGACCGCCGGCAACCAGATCAAGGACGCCAAGGAGATGACGGCCGAGCTGAGCATCTCCGACGTCCGGTTGCACGACACCGGCGACTCCGGCGGCACCATCGGCGCCCTGGACGCCACCCTGATCTGGTCGGCCAGCGGCATCGAGCAAACCATCCAAAACATGGTGCCGCTGTTGGGCAAGATGGTGGACAGCGTGACCACCCACCCCGACGACGGCACCGTCGAACTCAAGAGCACGTTGGGCGGTGTGGTCGTCAAACCCCAGGTGCAGAACAACCAGCTGTCGCTGCAGCTGGTCAAGCTGTCGGGGCTGGCCAGCTTCGCGGGGGCGCTGGCGACGGAGAACATTCAGCCCGAGCTGGACAAGTTCACCGACAAGTTGACCAGCAAATACCCGCTGGGCATCCACCCGGACAGCCTGCAGGTCACCGATACCGGTGTGATTGCGAAGTTCTCCACCCGAAACGCCAGCATCCCGACGCACGGTCAAAACCCGTGCTTTGCCAACCTCTAAGCGACGGAGGCCTTTAGTGACCGTTCAGGTTGATCGGGCAGAATCACGCGGATGACCACACCGCCAACCCAGAAGCGACGTTTTATCCGCGGCCCGGAGTCCATCGTGTTGATCGTGGCGATCGCGTTGGCGGTGGTGGTCGTGGGGCTGGTCGGCACCGAGGTCTACGCCCGGCACCACGCGGCCAGCGTGATCACCGACGCGGTGCAGTGCGAGGTCCAAGACACCGCGAAGGTGTCGTTCAGTTCGACGCCCCCGGTGCTGTGGCAGTACCTCACCGGTCACTACACCGACATCTCGGTGCACACCGCCGGCAACCAGGTGCGCGACGCCAAGGGCATGACCGTCGACCTCGACATCCAGAACATCCAAGTGAACCGCTCCGGCGACTCCAAGGGCACCATCGGCGCCCTCAACGGCACCATCACCTGGTCGGCGGACGGCATCAAGCAGTCGATCCAGGACGCCATCCCGGTGCTCGGCGACCTGGTGACCAGCAGCGTGGAAACCAACCCCAGCGACGGCACCATCAAGTTGAAGGGTCTGCTGGACAGCGCCACCGTCAAACCGCAGATCGTCGACAACGGGCTGTCGCTGCAGGTGGTCCAGCTCAAGGCGCTGGGCTCCGAGAAGTCCACCCAGTCGGTGCAGCAGCACCTGGACGACCTCACCTCGAAGGCCACCAAGAACTACCCGCTGGGCATCCACGCCGACGGGGTGAAGGTGACCGATAGCGGGGTGGAGGCCACCTTCTCCAGCAGCAACGCCACCATCCCGGCGTCGTCGCAGTCGCAGACCGGTCAGGACTGCTTCAGCGGGCTCTGATCCGCCCGACGACGATGCGCGCCGCGCAGCGGCGGGAGGAGAAGTCGGGCTGGCTAACCCAGGCCGTCGAGCACCGCCCGGGTGCCGGATAGCCCCAGCCGGGTGGCGCCGGCCTCCAGCATCGCGACGGCGTCGGCGGCGGTGCGGATCCCGCCGCTGGCTTTGACCCCGAGGCGGTCGCCCACGGTGTGCGCCATCAGCGTCACCGCCGGCACCGACGCCCCGCCCGCGGGGTGAAACCCGGTGGAGGTCTTCACCATGTCGGCGCCGGCGTCCGCGGCGGCGCGGCACACGTCGGCCAGCACCGCCTCCCCGGCCCGATCCAGCAGCACCGCCGATTCCACGATCACCTTGAGCACGGCGGCCGGCACCGCGGCGCGCACCTCGGCGATGTCGGCCCGCACCGCGGCCAGGTCCTTGGCCACCGCGGCGCCGACGTCGATGACCATGTCGATCTCGGCGGCGCCCGCCGCCACGGCCAGCGCCGCCTCCTGCGCCTTGACCGCGGACAGGTGTTTGCCGGACGGGAAGCCGGCCACCGCGGCGATCGGCAGCGCGGTGGCGTTGGCCGCCACCGCGACCGGCACCATCGACGGCGACACGCACACCGCGGCGACGCCGAGCTCGGCGGCCTCCCCCACCAACGCGACCACCTCGGCGGCGGTGGCCTCGGGTTTGAGCAGGGTGTGGTCGACGAGGGCGGCGACCTGGTCGCGGGTAGGTGGCATCAGAACGGCTCCTCGGCGCCGCCGGGGTTGCAGCCGGCGGCCAACATGGTGCCGTCGTCGACCACCGGTCGCCACGGCTCCAGATTCCAACTGGTCTTGCCCGGTTGGGCGAATTCGGCCCACTGCCAATGGCAGAGGAACTGCGCCCGCATGCCGGGGGTGTCGGCGTCCGGGGCCAGCGTCAGCACCTCGGCCCACGCCTCGTCGCCCTGCGCGCCGGTCCCGACGTCGCCGGCCGCGGCCCGCCCGGCCGCGGTCGGGTACACCCGCAGGCTGGGCTTACCGGCCCACTGCACCCATTCGGTGTGGTCGACGAACGGCGGGGCATACGGCGCCTGGGTCGGGCTCTCGTCGGCGGAGGCGGGGGCGGCGAAAAGCAACGCCGCGGCCACCGCCACCGGGGCGGTCATCCAGGCCCGCATCGACTCAGTGCGACTTCCCCTGAATCTCCAGAATTTTCGGCCGCACGTCGACCAGGTAGATCCCGGCCGCGCAGGCGGCGATCACCACGCCCAGGATCTGCAGCAACCAGGTCAGCAGCACGCTGACCCCGAGGATGCCCAGCCAGGCGGGTTTGGTCAGTTTGCCGGCGGCGGTGTAGGCGTCGGGCCGCTGGATCGCCGCGTGCACGAACGCATACACCGTCGTCAGCAATACGGCGATCTGCAATATCAACATGACGGTCCCCGGCACAGCTTGCAGCATCACCCTGACAGCCTAGCCCGGCGACGATGCCGAGCGCGTCGCGCGAGGGGGCCAGGCGGGCCATCGGGCGTAGCCGGAGCCCACAAATGACGACGGGTGGTCCGGCTGCCCCCCGGACAGCCGGACCACCCGTGTCGTGGAACTACTTCTGGGTGACCTTCTTGGCCGGCGCCTTCTTGGCCGGGGCCTTCTTGGCGGCAGCCTTCTTAGCCGGGGCCTTCTTGGCCGGGGCCTTCTTGGCGGCCGGGGCTTCCTTCTTGCCGGGCAGCTCGATCCCGACCAGCTTGGCGGCGCGCTCGCCGACCGCGCGGGTCTGCGACGCGACGGTGCCCAGCGCATCCTGGGTCAGCTCGACGGCCTGCTCGACGTAGCCCTCGGCGCGCGCCGAGGCGTCCTCGAGGCTCGACTGGCTGCGCAGCCGCTCCAGCGCGGCCTCGCCGCGCTCGACCAGGTCGTTGTACCGGTTGGTGGCGGCCTCCACGTAGCCCTCGGCGGCCTTGCGCAGCTCGTCGGCGGTGAACTTCTCGCGCAGCTCGGCGAGGTGCTCGGGCAGCTCCTCCTGCAGCTTGGTCAGCCGGGCGCGGCGGTCCTCGACCCGGCTGCGGGTGTCGGTGCGGGCCTCTTCGGCGCGCTCCCGCAGCTCGGCGAGCAGGTCGTTGACGGTGGCCAGGGCCAGGTCGGCGGCACCCAGCGCGGCGAGCAGCGGGGCCTTCAGGTCGTCGATGGTCGGGTTCTCGGCCATGGTGTTTCCTTTCACGAAATGACTGTTGGGGACGGATGTCTGGGGTGGGTTATCGAAGCTCAAGCAGGGGTGGGCTCCTCACGGGCAGCGTCGTTTTGTTGCACAAACGAGGTGTAGATATCGAGCAGAACCTGCTTCTGCCGCTCGGTGATCACCGTGTCGGCGATGATGGCGTCGCGGACCTCGCTCTTCTCGCTGGGCTCGAGGATCCCGGCCCGGACGTAGAGGACCTCGGCGGACACCCGGAGCGCCTTGGCGATCTGGTTCAGTACATCGGCAGACGGTTTGCGCAATCCGCGCTCGATCTGGCTGAGGTACGGATTGCTCACACCGGCCTTATCGGCCAGTTGCCGCACCGACACTTGGGCAGCCTCACGCTGCGCCCTGATGAAGCTGCCGATATCCGACGCGGCGGTGGATACCACTGCGGCAAGCTTTTCGTCCTGCGGCATTGGCAAACTCCTTGCGTCGGATCGCCGGTGTTGGCGCGCACCACGCTACAACCTCGTGCTAACTTTTGCAAGCAGTTGTTAGCGCAGGTCAGAACGCTAGTTGCGCGACGGTGTAGATCACCAGCCCGGCCAACGAGCCCACCACGGTGCCGTTGATGCGGATGAATTGCAGATCCCGGCCGACGTGCAGTTCGATGCGTCGGCTGGCCTCCTGGGCGTCCCACCGTTCGATCGTCTCGGTGATGATCGCGGTGATCTCCACGCCGTACTGGGAGACCAGGTGTTGGGCGGCCCGCACCAGCCAGTCGTCGACCTTGTCCCGCAGCTCGGCGTCGTCGCGCAGCGCCTCCCCGATCCGGATCACGGTGTCGGTGATGCGGGTGCGCAGCGCGCTGGACGGGTCGTCGACGCCGTCGAGCACCAGCCGCTTGAGCGTCTTCCACGCCGCCGCGGCGGCGTTGGTGACCTCGTCGCGCGCCATCAGCTGCTCCTTGACCGCCTCGGCGCGGGCGATGGTGGCCTCGTCGTGCTGCAGGTCGTCGGCGAACTCGAACAGGAACCGGGTGGCGCTGCGGCGCAGGTCGTGGTCGGGGTTGCGGCGCACCTTGTCGGTGAAGTCCATCAGCTCGCGGTGGATGCGGTCGCCGACCAGGTGGTCGATGAACCGCGGCGACCAGCTCGGCGAGTCGTGCTCGACCACCCGCTGGATGACCTCACCGGCGTTCAGCGACCAGTGGAAGGCGCGGTCGGCCAGCAGCTGGATCAGCGCCTCCTGGCGGTGCTCGGCGAGCAGGCTGGCCAGCACCCGGCCCACCGGCGGGCCCCACCGCGGTTCGGCGATGCGCCGCACGATCATCCGGTCGATCACGTGCTGCACGTCCTCGTCGCGCAGCAGTTCCACGCCCACCCGCAGCACCGTGGCGGCCTCGGCGGCCACCCGTTCGGCGTGCGAGCGGTCCGACAGCCACTTGCCCAGCCGGCTGGGCACCTGCGCGTCGCGCAGCTTGGTCTCCACCACCGACGGCGACAAGAAGTTCTCCCGCACGAAGGTGCCCAGGCCCTCCCCGAGCTGGTCCTTTTTGCGCTTGATGATCGCGGTGTGCGGGATCGGGATGCCCAGCGGATGTTTGAACAGCGCGGTGACGGCGAACCAGTCCGCCAACGCGCCCACCATGCCGGCTTCGGCGGCGGCGCCCACATAGCCCACCCAGCCGGCCGCGGTGCCGCCGGACTGCGCCCAGCGGCAGCCGAGGAACACCGCGGTGGCCCCGAGCAGGAAGCTCAGCGCCACCACCTTCATCCGGCGCAGGCCGCGGCGCCGCTCGGCGTCGGCCACCGGGTCGGCGCCGGCGAAGCTTTCGGCGAACGACGTCGACCGCCGGCGCGCCGGCGGCGCCGCCGACCGGTGCCGGCCCCCCGCCGGGTTGGGTTGTTGTGCCACCCAACCATCATCCGCTACCGCAGCAACCACCATGGGCCCAGTTACTGTGACTCGACTTACCCGGGCACCGAGACGGTGCCGCGGAACGGGTCCCGACAGGCCGTAGTATCGAGAGCGTCTAGTGAATGGGAATCCGCAATAGTGGCAGAACAGACCCCGGTCGGGACCGTAAAGATCGATGGTCGGAAGCGGCGTTGGCGCCAGCACAAGATGGAGCGACGCACCGAGTTGGTCGAGGGCACGCTGGAGGCGATCCGACGCCGCGGCAGCAACGTCAGCATGGACGAGATCGCCGCCGAGATCGGCGTGTCGAAGACCGTGTTGTACCGGTACTTCGTCGACAAGAACGACCTGACCACCGCGGTGATGATGCGCTTCGCGCAAACCACGCTGATTCCCAATATGGCCGCGGCGCTGTCGTCGCACCTGGACGGGTTTGACCTGACCCGCGAGATCATCCGGGTGTACGTGGAGACCGTGGCCGCCGAGCCGGAACCGTACCGGTTCGTGATGGCCAACAACTCGGCCAGCAAAAGCAAAGTGATCGCCGACAGCGAGCAAATCATTGCCCGCATGCTCGCGGTGATGCTGCGCCGCCGGGCGGCCGAAGCCGGGATGGACACCCGCGGCGTGGAGCCGTGGGCGTTCCTGATCGTCGGCGGGGTGCAGTTGGCCACCCACTCCTGGATGTCGCACCCCCGGATGAGCTCCGATGAGCTGATCGACTACCTGACGATGCTGAGCTGGAACGCGCTGTGCGGGATCGTCGAAGTGGGCGGGTCGTTGGAAAACTTCAACACCCAGCCCCACCCGTCACCGATCCCGCCTCGGCCGGTGTAGGCCAACCGGCCGAGGCGGGTCAAGCTGGGTGAACGGGGCCGCGCCGGGCCTATTTGACCAGGGTGAACTGGCCGACGTTGCTGATGCCCTTGCGGAAGAAGTTCGCGCAGCCGGTCAGGTAGTGCATGTAGCGGTCGTAGACCTCTTGGGACTGCACGGCGATGGCGCGCTCCTTGTTGGCTTCCAGGTTGGTCGCCCAAATGTCCAAGGTCTTCGCGTAATGCGGGCGCAGCAGGTGGATGCGCTGCAGGTCGAATCCGGAGTTCTTGGCGAGTTCTTCGATGTCCTCCACGCACGGCAGCTGACCGCCCGGGAAGATCTCCTCGCCGATGAACTTCATGAACCGAATGTCGCTCATCGTCACTTCGATGCCCTGCTCACGGAAACCCTGAATCGGGTAGGTCAAGATCGTGTGCAGCAGCATCCGCCCGTCATCGGGCAGGATGCTGTGGGCGCGTTCGAAGAACAGCGGGTAGCGCTCGGCTTTGAACGCTTCGAAGGCCCCGATCGTGACGATTCGGTCCACCTTCTCGTTGAATTCTTCCCAGCCCTGCAACCGCACCTCGACGTTGCGTTCGGTGGGGATCTTGGCCAGCCGCTTGCGGCTGTACTCGGACTGGTTGCGGCTCAGCGTGATACCGATCACGTTCACGTCGTATTTCTCGATGGCCCGCTGCAGCGCGCCGCCCCAGCCGCAGCCGATGTCCAGCAGCGTCATCCCGGGCTCGAGGTTGAGCTTGCCCAACGCCAGGTCGAATTTGGCGTTTTGCGCCTCTTCCAGGGTCATGTCGTCGCGCTCGAAGTAGGCGCAGGTGTACGCCATCGTCGGGTCCAGGAACAACGCGAAGAACTCGTCTGAAATATCGTAGATCGACTGCGATTCTTCGTAGTACGGTGTTAGCTCAGGCATTCGAAACCGCTACCCAACTCTCGTTCGTTCGGACGTCGTGCAGCCTACCTGCACTACCTGGGGTCGATGACGGCGGGTAGCGCTGTGTCGGTGACGACGAATAACCCTGATTAGTAGCTGTAGAAGCCCTGGCCGGACTTTTTGCCCAGCAAACCTGCCTCGACCATCCGCAGCAACAGCGGCGGCGCGCCGAAGTGGGGTTCTTTGAACTCTTCGTACATCTTGTCCGCGATCAGCTTCAGCGTGTCCAGGCCGACCAGATCGGACAGCCGCAGCGGCCCCATCGGATGCGACAGCCCGGCAACCACCGCCTTGTCGACGTCCTCGACGGTGGCAAACCCGCCCTCGACCATCCGGATCGCCGAGAGCAGGTAGGGCACCAGTAACGCGTTCACCACGAAGCCCGAGCGGTCCGAGCAGCGCACCACCTGTTTGCCCAGCACCGCGCTGGCGAATTCCTCGGTGCGGGCGGCGGCGGCCTCGTCGGTGACCAGGGTGCTGACCAGTTCGACCAGCGGCAGCACCGGCACCGGGTTGAAGAAGTGCAGGCCCAGCACCCGGCCCGGGTTCTTGGTGGCCGCGGCGATCTTCATGATCGGGATCGACGAGGTGTTGGACGCCAGCACCGCATCCGGGTTGGTGATGACCCGGTCCAGTTCGGCGAACAGGCCGGCCTTGACGCTCTCGTCCTCGATGACCGCTTCGATCACCAGTTGCCGGTCGGCGAAATCGTTGAGGTCGGTGGTGAAGGTCAGCTGCCCCAGCGCCGCGTCGCGTTCCCGCTCGGTGATCTTGCCCGCGCTGACGCCGCGTTCCAGCGACTTCACGATGCGGTTGCGTCCGGCGGTGACCAAGGCGTCGGTGGTCTCAAAGACCTTGACGTCGACGCCGGCGCGGGCGGCCACCTCGGCGATGCCCGCCCCCATCTGTCCGGCCCCGACGACGCCTACTCGTTCGATCGACAACGGTCTTCCTTTCCGAATCCTCGGTCCTCATGGCCACTCGACAGCACCAGGCCCCGCCCAACATCGCTGGGCGGGGCCTGCGCTGTCAACTTTGTCCCTACCGCCCGTTGGTCGCGAGCGTGCGCAAATGTACGGCTAGACGCCGTGCCGAACGGCATTTTGCGCACGCTCGCGGCGGGCGAGCGGGGTTAGCTCAGTGGAACTGGCCCTCTTCGGTGGAGCCGGCCAGCGCGGTGGTCGACGAGGTCGGGTCCACCGTGGTGGCGATCCGGTCGAAGTAGCCGGCACCCACCTCGCGCTGGTGCTTGGTGGCGGTGTAGCCCCGCTCCTCGGCGGCGAACTCGCGCTCCTGCAGCTCGACGTAGGCGCTCATCTGGTTGCGGGCGTAGCCGTAGGCCAGGTCGAACATCGAGTAGTTCAGCGCGTGGAAGCCGGCCAGCGTGATGAACTGGAACTTGAAGCCCATCGCGCCCAGCTCGTTCTGGAACTTGGCGATGGTCGCGTCGTCGAGGTGCTTCTTCCAGTTGAACGACGGCGAGCAGTTGTAGGCCAGCATCTGGTCGGGGTACTCGGCCTTGACCGCCTCGGCGAACTGGCGGGCCAGCTCCAGGTCGGGGGTGCCGGTCTCCATCCAGATCAGGTCGGCGAACGGCGCGTAGGCCTTGGCCCGCGCGATGCACGGCTCGATGCCGTTGCGCACCCGGAAGAAGCCCTCCTTGGTCCGGTCACCGGTGATGAACGGCTGGTCGCGCTCGTCGACGTCGGAGGTGATCAAGGTGGCGGCCTCGGCGTCGGTGCGGGCGATCACCACGGTCGGGACGTCGCACACGTCGGCGGCCAGCCGGGCCGAGGTCAGGGTGCGGATGTGCTGCTGGGTCGGGATCAGCACCTTGCCGCCCAGGTGGCCACACTTCTTCTCCGAGGCCAGCTGGTC
This sequence comes from Mycobacterium talmoniae, assembly GCF_001854525.1. Classification (NCBI taxonomy): domain Bacteria; kingdom Bacillati; phylum Actinomycetota; class Actinomycetes; order Mycobacteriales; family Mycobacteriaceae; genus Mycobacterium; species Mycobacterium talmoniae. Next base: position 20,287 of record NZ_MLQM01000036.1, on the reverse strand, counting down.
CTCCCAGTGCGAGCCGGCGACACCGGCGGCGATCATCGCCTTCTGCAGCTCGAACACGTTGAGCGCGCCACCGAAGCCCGCCTCACCGTCGGCCACGATCGGGGCCAGCCAGTTGGCCACCGAGGTGTCGCCCTCGATCTTGGCGATCTGGTCGGCACGCAGCAGCGCGTTGTTGATCCGGCGCACCACGTTCGGCACCGAGTTGGCCGGGTACAGGCTCTGGTCGGGGTAGGTGTGGCCGGACAGGTTGGCGTCACCGGCGACCTGCCACCCGGACAGGTAGATGGCCTTCAGGCCGGCGCGGACCTGCTGCACGGCCATGTTGCCGGTCAGCGCGCCCAGCGCGTTGACGTAGTCCATGTCGTGCAGCTGCTCCCAGAGCACCTCGGCGCCGCGGCGGGCCAGGGTGTTCTCCTCGACGACGTGCCCCTGCAGCGCCACCACGTCGGCCGGGGTGTAGGTGCGGGTGACGCCCTTCCACCGCGGGTTGTGGTCCCAGTCGTGCTGGATCTGCTCCGCGCTCTTCGGCGTGCCAACGGTAGACATCGGATGGACTCCTTACGGTTTTCCTCGTCGAGCCCCGCCTGCGGGAGCGGGGTTTCCGGGTTTGTTAACACCTCGCCGGCTTGGCTGCTGTGCTAAGCCGACCATGGCACAGCCCATCGATGCAGGTCCACCCGTTTCAATTGCCAATTTTCGCAACGACCGCGCCGCAATTTGCGAAGGTTGCTAAGAATGCGACTAGTGCGCCGGCACCGCGCAGACACCAAAAAGCTACCGGCTGGTAACAAATTTGCGCTGGTGAACCGCCCTGTCGGCGGAGCGAACGATACTGACTAGAACGTGTTACAGCGGGAAGATCGCGGCGACGGCTTTGGTCTCTTCGCCGACGACGTATGTGAGCGTTCTAACAGTGCGATCGACCAGGTCAGGTCCGAATTTGTCGGTCGACTCGGCGGGGTGGACGTGCGAGATGATCTCCAGTTTGTCGCCCAGCGCGACCGGTGAATCGTGTTCGATGGTGACCCGCAGCGGCGCCTTGAGCAGCTCCGGGTAGCCGGACAGATAGTCCTCCACCACGCTCCAGTACACCGAGTTGTTCATGTGGTCGAACAGGTCGATGTCGGTGAACCGGACCGGGTATTCATGGATCTCGGCGGCGTCGTCGCGGTCACCGGACGTCAGGTAGGCCTTCCAGCGCAGCCGGTCGACGTTGGTGGTGCGGTGCAGGCCGGCCAAGAAGTCCTCGGAGATGCGGGCCGGGCCCTGCGTCTCACGGTTGATGTTGATCCAGAACCCCTCGGATTCGACCAGGCCTCGTCCGCGCTTCCCATCCACGCGGACCCGCATCTCGCACCACCGGTTCGACGTGCCCGAACACCACCGTCGCACCCGCAGCATGTCCTGGAATTCGATCGGGCGGATCAGGTCGATCATGGTGCGCCGCACGATCCACAACGGGTGGGTCTCCTCGAAGCCCATCTCGCGCAGCTGGTCTTGGCCGATGTCCTGGATGTGCCGGGCGGCGGCGTCGAACCGCAACCGGCCCTCGCGGTCGATGTCGGCGACCCGCATCGGCCATTCCCGGTCGAAGACGTCGGGATGCGGGTCCGGAACCGGCATTAAGACCTTGCCCAGGCCGGTGGTCGGTGCTGAATTGTTGCTCGTCATGCGGTGTGCTCTCCCCTGTCCCCCACCCAGGGTGATCATGCCAGCCGGTTCGCGAGGCCGCCAACCAGCGCGCCGACCCCACCCCAAGTTGCCAATAATGCGAAGTGCTTCTTCGCAGCCGGGTAGGCTGGCGCAGGTGTCCAAGACGTTCGTCGGCTCCCGGGTGCGTCAGCTGCGCAGCGAACGCGGATTCAGCCAGGCCGCGCTGGCCCAGATGCTGGAGATCTCGCCGAGCTACCTCAACCAGATCGAGCACGACGTCCGGCCGCTGACGGTGGCGGTGTTGCTGCGGATCACCGAGGTGTTCGGCGTGGACGCGACGTTTTTCGCCTCCCAGGACGACACCCGGCTGGTCGCCGAGCTGCGCGAGGTGACCATGGACCGCGACCTCGATATCGACGTCGACCTGCCCGAGGTGGCCGAGATGGTCAGCGCCCATCCCCAGCTGGCCCGGGCGATGGTCAACCTGCATCGGCGCTACCGGATCACCACCGCGCAGCTGGCCGCCGCCACCGAGGAGCGGTTCTTGGACGGCAGCGGCTCCGGGGCGATCACCATGCCGCACGAGGAGGTGCGCGACTACTTCTATCAGCGGCAGAACTACCTGCACGAACTCGACACCGCCGCCGAGGATCTCACCGTGCGGATGCGGATGCACCGCGGCGAGCTGGCGGTCGAGCTGGCCAACCGGCTCTCCGAGGTGCACGGGGTGCACATCAACCGCCGCATCGATCTGGGTGAGACGGTGCTGCACCGCTACGACCCGCAGGCCAAGACGCTGGACATCAGCAACCACCTGTCCTGGGGGCAGCGGGTGTTCAAGATGGCCGCCGAGCTGGCCTACCTGGAGTTCGGCGACCTGATCGACACCATGGTGACCGACGGCAAGTTCACCAGCGAGGAGTCGCGCAAGCTGGCCCGACTCGGGCTGGCCAACTACTTCGCCGCCGCCACCGTGCTGCCGTATCGGCAGTTTCACGACAGCGCCGAGAATTTCCGCTACGACATCGAGCGGCTCTCGGCGTTCTACCGGGTCAGCTACGAGACCATCGGGCACCGGCTGTCCACCCTGCAGCGGCCGTCCATGCGCGGGGTGCCGTTCTCCTTCGTCCGGGTGGACCGCGCCGGCAACATGTCGAAACGCCAGTCCGCCACCGGGTTTCACTTCTCCTCGTCCGGCGGCACCTGCCCGTTGTGGAACGTGTACGAGACGTTTTCCAACCCGGGCAAGATCCTGGTGCAGATCGCGCAGATGCCCGACGGGCGCAACTACATGTGGGTGGCGCGCACCGTGGAGCGCCGGGCGTCCCGGTACGGGCAACCCGGTAAGACCTTCGCGATCGGGCTGGGTTGCGAACTGCGCCACGCCCACCGCCTGGTGTACTCGGAGGGCCTCGACCTGTCCGGGGACAACGCGGCGCCGATCGGGGTGGGCTGCCGGGTCTGCGAACGGGACAACTGCCCGCAGCGCGCGTTCCCGGCCCTGGGCCGCAGCCTTGATCTGGACGAACATCGCAGCACCGTGTCGCCCTACCTGGTCAAGCAAAATGGGTGAACGCGCCTTCCACGCCGAGTGGGAATTTCACGACGCGACACGCCGCGTCTGCGTCGCACGGTTCCGTGTCGCGGATGGATTTCGAGAGAGGACGCCATGAGCAGCGAAGTAGACCGCATCCCGTCCGCCCCGGGCGTGCGTGACCTCGGCGTCTTCAACTGGGTGTTCTGCAAGCTAGCCGCCCGACGCCAACACGTTCCCCAGGTGCACCTGTTCACCACGCTGGGCCAGCACAAGAAGCTGATGTGGTCCTGGCTCCCGTGGGCGGGTCTCCTGCTGGGCGGCGGCAAGCTGCCCAAGCAGGAGACCGAGCTGGTGATCCTGCGGGTCGGGCATCTGCGCGGTTGCCAGTATGAGTTGACCCATCACCGTCGCATCGCCAGGGCCTCCGGGGTCGACGAGGCCACCCAGGACAAGATTTTCCAGGGCCCGCATGCCGACGGGCTGACCGACCGGCAGCGGGTGCTGCTGACCGGGGTCGACGAACTGCTGCAAACCCGCACCCTGTCCGACGCCACCTGGACCGAGCTGTCGGGTCACCTCAACCGGCAGCAGCTGATCGAATTCGTCACGCTGGCCGGGCAATACGACGCGTTGGCGGCGACGCTGAGCGCGCTGCGGGTGCCGCTGGACTACCCGGAGTAGCGCGGCGCTATTTCCGTGTTGCGGAGAGGTAGCCCGAGTCGCCGGCGAGGTCGGCCAGGTCGCCGGGAAGCTCAAATCCGTGTGCGGCGTAGGCCTCACGTGACGACTGGATGGCGACCTGCCAGCCGTGCGCGGCGAGATAATCGGCCGCGGTGTTGCGCTCACCGGAATAGAACAGGTCCACCAGATCGACCTCGGATCCGACCCGTCGTGACCATTCGCTGACCTTATCCGACCACTCCGCGGGTAGCGAGTTCATGTCCATGTGGTCGGTGCCGAGCCGGCTGCCGGGTGCGGACAACGCCGTGATGGTGTCGAACAACCGGTCCTGCGCGTCGGGCGGCAGGTAGATCAGCAGCCCCTCGGCGATCCACGCCGTCGGCGCGGCGGGGTCGAAGCCGTTGTCCCGTAGGGCTTTCTGCCAGTCGTCGCGCAGGTCTACGGGTACCGCACGGCGGTCGGCTTTCGGCTCGGCGCCGACCTCGGCCAGGGTCCGGGACTTGAACTCGATCACGCCGGGCTGGTCCACCTCGAACACCACGGTGCCCGCGGGCCAGTCGAGCCGATAGGCGCGGGTGTCCAGGCCGGACGCCAGGATCACCGCCTGCCGTATCCCGGATGCGCCCGCGGCGGTGAAGAAATCATCGAAAAATCGGGTGCGCACGGCGATCTGCTCACACATCCGCTGCCGGTCCAGCATCTGGTCGCCGTCGACGCACAGTTCGCCGTTGGCCAGCCGGACCATGTGCTCGAGGCCCACCGCCCGGACCAGGTCGTCGGCGAACGGGTCGACGATGAGCGGGTCGGGTTGCTTGGTCGCCAACGCCCGCGACGCCGCCACACCGGTCGCGGTGGAGCCGACGCTCGTCGCCGGGTCCCAGCTGTCACCTTCGGTGCGGGCCATGGGTCTGCCTGCTTTCGTATCGGGGCGCATCGAATTGGGTAGCGGTGCATGCGCGCAGCGCGCTCGGCGAACGCCCCCGAAAGTATAGGTCAGCGTCGGCTAGCCGCCCTCGGGCTGCCAGCTGCCGGGCACCATTGGGATCCTCGGGCCGCCGCCGAAGGTGTCGCCGGCCAATGTGGCCAATCCGGTCGCCGGCTGGGTCCCGGCCTTGGTGGCGGTGCCGGCAAACCCCAACGGTCCGGCGCCCCGATCCGACGCCCAGATCGTCTGCTCCGGGTCCAGGTATTCGTAACGGCGGCCGAGCATCTCGGGCCGCCGCCGTTGCCGCGCCCGCGGTTGGGGGCCGCCGGCTGCGACAGCAGCTCCAGCGGCCACCGCAGCCGGCTCGGACGCCTTCTTGGCGGCCTTGGCGCTAGCGGTCACCCCGGATTCGGCCGCCCGGGGCAGGCCGCCGATCAGGTAGGAGTAGGCAACGCTCTCCGCACCGGTGGCTAGCGGGATCGCCGGTGACGGCGGGACCGGCGGAGCCGACGGGGGTGGCGGCGCACCGGGTGCGGGGGTGGCGCCAGCCGGGACGGACGCCGGCGCCGGGGCCGGGGTCGGCACGGTCGGCGCCGCCGGTGCGGGCGCCGGCACCGGGCTGGGCGTGATCACACCCGGCAACGCCGCCACGGGCGGCGGCACCGGCTGGGTGATCCCGGCCAATCCGGCCAGACCCGCAAATCCGCCCGCCGCGCCCACGGGCGCGGTCGCCAGTCCGGCCGCACCGCCGGCCAACCCGAGCGAATACACCGGGTTGGCCGCGATGAACGACCCCAGCATTGCCGGGTTGTGCAGCACGATCCACGTCAAATACAGCGTGCGGTGCACGACGAATTGGGTGCCCAGGTAGGCGAGCGCCTCGACGAATTGCACCGGGTTACCCGCATAGCCGGACAGCATGGCTTCGGCGCGGGGCAAAAACGTCGACAGGCTCGGGGTCATCGTCGTGCCGTTGGGCATGTGGCCGAAGGTGTCCGAGAACGGGTTGAAGAACGACGGGAAGATGTCGTTGATCAGCTCGTTGAGGCTGGTGGGCAGTTCGGTGCCCATCGGCCCGGTGGGGTTGGTCATCCCACCGCCCATGCCGGAGCCGCTGCCCATGCCCGAACCGCTGCCGCTGCCCATGCCGGAACCGTCGTTCATGCCGGAACCGCCGTTCATATCGGATTTCATGATCTGCGGCGCGGCGGTGGTTTGCGGGGTCGCGGCCACCGCCGCCGTCGAGACGGTGTGATAGGTCCCCATGGTCGCCGCGGCCTGCACCCACATCCGCGCGTAATCGGCCTCGTTGAGCGCGATCGGGATGGTGTTCAGCCCGAAGAAGTTGGTCGCCACCAACACCCCGTGGATGACGTGGTTGGTGGCCAGCTCCGGCAGGGTCGGCATCGCGGCCAGCGCGGCGCTGTAGGCGGCGGCCGCGGTCTCATGCTGGGTGGCCGCCGCGGCGGCAGTGGCGGCGGCGTCGACCAGCCACGCGATATACGGCAGATGGGCGGCCGCGTACTGGGCGGCGCTGGGGCCCTGCCAGACGTCGGCCTGCACCGCACCCAGCAACGCGGTCAGTTCGTCGGCGACGTCGGTATATGCCGCGCACAGCGAGTTCCATGCACCCGCCGCGGCCAGTAACGACCCGGGTCCCGGCCCGCTGGACAGCAGCGCCGAATGCACCTCCGGCGGGGCCGCCATCCAGATCGGCGCGGTCACGATCGGCCCCGCGCCGTTACGCGTGGCTGCAGCGTCACCGCCGGCTCCTTCCGCTGACGCCCGCCCACCGTCGCCGAGGCTGACTCTCATCCCGGCGGGGCTGTCGGTAGGCGGACAGCGGCTAAATTCTACTCACACGTCAACCGCAGGTGCGGGGAGAATGCTGTGATCTACCTGTATCTGCGGTTAGGTCAGCGGCCTGGGCGCCGCACCGTGTGTCCGGCGGTCACCGCAGGGGTCGCCGCGCGGAGATGAACAGACCGCCCGGGGTGAGATCGTCGCTGACCCGGCGGCCGTGCCGCGCCAGCAGTTCCTGCAGGGTCGCCGTCGACGCGTCCCAGCCGTGGTCACCGAGCCAGGCGGCGACGTCGGTGCGCTCCTCGGGGTACCACAGGTCCTCGTAGTCGGGGACCTCGGTGTCGACCAGCCGGGCGGCGACCGAGCGCAGCCGCTGCATCCGGGCACGCTGGCGGGCCAACCGGTCGGGCTCGAGGGCGTCGCCGCTGGTGGCGTTGGCGGCCAACCAGCTGCCGTCGGCGCTGAGCGCCTGGATCCGCTCGAACAACAGATCCTGGGCCCACGCCGGCAGGTAGCGCAGCAGGCCCTCCGCCGACCAGGCGGTGGGTTGGGCGGGGTCAAACCCGCTGTCTTGCAAGGCTTGTGGCCAGTCCTGACGCAGATCCACCGGCACCGGAACCAGGTTCGCGGTGGGGTGGGCGCCCTGACGCCGCAGTGTGGCGGCCTTGAAGTCCAGCACTTTGGGCTGGTCCAGCTCGTAGACCGTGGTGCCATCCGGCCACGGCAGCCGCCAGGACCGGGCATCCAAACCGGCTGCCAGGATCACGATTTGCCGCACCCCGGCCTCGGCGGCGGCAAGAAACACCTCATCGAAGAACACCGTGCGCACCGCCATGAAGTCGACCATGGCCTGCGTTTGGGCCCGCACCTCGGGGTCGACGTCGTCGGGCAGCGCCGACGGGATGTAGACGCTCCAGATGCCTTGGCCGGCGGCGTCGAGGAACGCCCGCGCGAACGGGTCACTGATCAGCGGGTTTTCGCTCTCGGTCTCCGCGGCACGGGCGGCGGCCACGCCCAACGCCGTCGCGCCCACGCTTTCGGTGATGTCCCAGGTGTCGTCATCGGTTCTCGGCATGGTTCGCACGGTACCGCCGCCGCCTGTGAGGCGGCTTGGTGTGCCCCGCCCTGCGCGTCCAGATTGAACTCACGCAGACGCGTACTCGCACTTTCGCTGCATCGTTGCAATCTCGCGGTGCCTGCACGAGGCTCGGACTGCCCGAACAACTACCGTCGAAGCACCGACGTGGCACGTTGTCCATTCCTCGCCGGGTTCCCGTCGAGGCGACCGGCAGAGCCGTCGACCGCGCCTCGGACGCACGCATGCGTGAAGTGTTTATAGTCGGTGCATTTCGCGTTCCATGCGGTGCGATTCCAGGATGTCGTTGAGCGCGCGTATCTGGCGATGACGGTCGGTGGGGCCGGTGAACATCCAGCGCACAGCCATGGCGGCGCGGACGATCGCACCGGTCTTCTCACGACCTCGTCGGGATTTGCGGCCCGCCCCGGTTTTGACAGGGGTCGCCGGGTGCGTCGGGGCGTGAACATCGGTTGTTGGCTGCGTGGTCGAGCGAGACTCCGGCGGCCAACTGGCGACGCGTTCATCCAGCGTCATAATCGGGCCTCTTCGGAGAAATCGCCGAAACCTGGGATGCGTATGCGATGTCGTGGGGCTGTTCGGTGGCGCCCCATCTGCGGTGCCATCGGCGCAGCGGTTTGGGCGCCCACCAGTTGAACCTGCCGAGCACGGCCATCGCGGCCGGCACCAAGATGGTCCGGATAACAAAGGCATCGACTAGTACCGCCACGGTTAAACCCACCCCCAGGCCCCTCATGAAGGCGATCTCACCGGCGGCGATCGCGATGAACACCACCGTCATGACCAGTGCGGCTGCCGTGACGATGCGTCCGGTACGGGCCAGTCCGAGCCCGACGGAGCGCTGGTTGGCCGCGCTGGTCGGCTCGGATGTCAACCACTCCTCTCGGATGCGGGAGAGGACGAACACTTCGTAGTCCATGGACAGCCCGTAGGCGATCGCGGCCAGGGTGGGTAGCACGAACGCGGTGAGGTGGCCGGTGGCCATCGTCCCGAACCCGTTCAGGTGTCCGTCTTGGAAGATCCACACCAGGGCACCGAACGCGGCGGCTAGCGACAACGCGTTGGTGATCAACGCCTTCACCGGCAGTATCACGCTGCCGGTCATCATGAAGATCAGGGCGACGGTCGCCAGCGCGACCAAGGTGATGACCAGCGGTGCCCGATCGGCGATGCCGCCAACATTGTCTTTGTCGCGTTGGGCGATACCGCCAAACAGGGCGGGAGCGGGCTGCGGAATCCGCTTGAGATCCCGCAGCTGTGTCTGGCCCGCCTCGGAGTAGGGGTCGCGCGTGGTGGTGACGGTGAGGTAGGCGGCGTCGCCCTTGATCGCAGCGTCACCAGCGGCATCGCTGACCTTCACTCCGCCCGCGTAGATTCCGTCGGGCGCGGCCACCGACACGACGTCGGTGACCCCAGACAGCTGTGCTGCGTAACGACGAATGTCTGACAGCGACGATCTCGTATCGGGCAGCACAATGGATACGGTTCCAGCGAAATTTGTCGTGAAGCCCTCGCGGACCAGGTCGCCGGTCTGCCTGACCTGCGATGACGTGGGGAGTACCCGGTCATCGGGATAGGCGAGTTTCATGCCCAGGATCGGCGAGCCAACCGCGAACAACACCATGGCCACCGCGGTCAGCACGAGCACCGGCCGGCGCATCACCACCGCGGCAACGCGATACCACCACGACGCGGTATCGGGCTTGCTACCCACGTGCCCGCGACCTAACCAACGTCGAAGGGGGACGCGGATATCGAGCGCGTCGATGCGGTCACCGCACACGACGATCAGTGCGGGCGCGACGCACAGCGCGGCGACGGTCGCGAAGCCCACACTGGCCAGACCCGCATATGCCATCGACTTGAGCAGATAGGGCTTGAACAGCAACAACGCGGCCAGGGTGACGGCCATCGTCAACCCGGAGAACACCACGGTGCGACCGGCTGTGGCCAGGGTCCGCGTCAGTGCCTCGCGATCGGGCACACCGCGGGCCCGCTCCTCCCGGTAGCGATTGACGATGAACAGCGTGTAGTCGATCGCGAATGCCAGACCGGTAGCCGTCGCGAGGTTGACCGCGAAAATCGACACGTCGGTGAACTGGTAGATCGCCCACAGGCACGCAGTGGTGCCCGCTACCGCGATCAGCGCGACCACCAGGGGAAGCATCGCCGCGACCACACTGCCGAAGATCCAGATCAACGCGATCGCGGTGAGCGGCACCGCAATTGCCTCCAGCTTGAGCAGGTCAATGCGTGACTGCCGGCTGCCCTCGTAGTACGCCATGGCCTGCCCGCCCACCCGCCCCCTGACATGATCATGGCTGCCGACCAGCGCTTGTGCGACGTCGTGCGCACGCACCGGTGCATCGCGGTCGCCACCCTCGATCCGGGCAACCACCAAACCCGTTTGATGGTCGGCGCCGAGCAAGGCGCCGCGAAGTGGTGGTGGGGAGGTCCAATACGACGCGACCTGATGCGCGTAGTCGCATGCCTGCAGCGCCTTGACCACATCGAGGCCGCGCGCTTGCGCCGCCGCGCTGTCCGCTCCGTCCGGGGCGGAAACAGCGAAGACGATCGGCAACCCACCCGCGGAGAAGGTGTTGTCCAAGACGGCTTCGGCCCGCGCAGATTCCGATTGCGGAACGTCATACCCGCCCGAGGGCAGCCGGGTTGCCGCCGGTGCCCCGTAGATCCCGGCGGCAACAAGAAACACAAACGCGGCCACCAGCATCCCCCGCGGGAATTGTCCTGCGGCCCATGCGATTTTTCCCAGCACCATCGCGCCTCCTCCATCTCGATCACCGCGAGCGTTACATACGACCGTATGTAAGTCAACGTTCTGTCGTATATTGAGGTACGATCGTCCGTATGACGAAGTCGGGAGATGCCCGGCGCACCTCGGTGCTCGACCGGGCCACGCATGTCGCGTCGGTAGAGGGGATCGCGGGCCTGAGCTTCGGGCGCCTCGCGGACCAAACGCAGGTCCCCAAAAGCGCCCTGCAAACCCTCTTCGGGACCAAACAAGATCTGCAGCTCGAGATCATCAAGGCCGCAGTTGACGTCTTCGTTCGCACCGTCTTGCTCCCGGCCGAATCGCAGCCTGAGGGGTTGCCGCGACTGCGCGCCCTGATGTCGGCATGGGTTGACTATCTGGAGGAGTTTGAGGGCGGCTGCATCTTTGCCTCCGGTGCCAGCGAACTCGACGGACATCCCGGGCCGGTGCGCGATGCACTCGCCGACGCGGTCAGCGCCGGGGAAGCGCTGGTCACGCGCGACGTCAAACTGGCGATCCGGCTAGGCGAATTGCCGCCCGATACCGACGCCGAACAGCTCACTTTCGAGCTACACGCGATGATCTTGCAGGCCAACCACGATCGCCAACTCCTGCATCGCGACGGCGCTTTACAGCGGGCCCGCATCGCGATCGAACACCGGCTGAACCCGCCTGCAACCGGGTGACCCGACGGTCCGCAACGCTGAGGGGTGGCCGCGGCTCAGCTCGTCACTGCGTGTGGTGCAGGAAGTCCTCGAGCCAGCGTTCAATCTGGCGCATACATGCTGGCTCGACGCGGCCGGCACGGCCAGCGATTCGCCTGCGGCTGATCGTGCGGGGCTGTTCGGTCATCGCCCACGTCGGTTTTGGCAGTCGTAGGTGCGCGCCGGTGAGCCGAACATGGTGTGCCCACTTGCGATCTCGCGTCGTGGCCGGGACGACGATGACCAGCTCGGGCACGGCTGCCAGATAGCCACGGGAGGCCACGACGACCGCAGGCCGCGTCCCCCGTTGCTCTCGGTCCACCCTCGGGTCGAACTGCACCCAGACCACCTTTCCCGGGCTGAGGTCGGTCACCGGTCAAGACCGTCGACGTCCACGGCTGCCCAGTCGTCGGTTTCTTCACGCCAGCTGTCTAGGTCTTCCGCAGAAGAGTCGCGGTAGGCCGCCGCAACGGCCGCCAGGCGCTGGTTGCGTTCATGGGTCTCGATCAGCGTCTGCAGAAACGCGTGAGCAGTGAGCCCTTCTTGGGCTGCACCAGCGGCGATCCGGTCCCGCAACGCCTTGGATACCTTGATGGTCGTCACGTCCGCCATATAGTCAGACTACAGCTGGTATACCGAATCGGTATACCGTTCTGACTACGGCCATTCCCGTGGGGTTGCGGCGCGGGCTACCCGAACGTCCATGCCAAATCGGCCGACACCACAAAGCCCGTCGGGTGATCCCGAGTAGCGACATAGCACGCCACGCCGCTGTCGGCGGTGGCCAGACAGGAGCAACCCGCCGGCAGCCCCTCGGTGCCGGGGCCGGTCCCACCGTGCGGCGGGGCCAGCGTCACCGGGCTGGGTGGCGGCGCCGCACCCAATGTCGACGCGCTGGGGGCGTGCGGGTGGGAACACCCGGTGATCACCAGGGCGATCACCGCCGCGAGCGCTCCCGCCCGCATGGCCGTCAGAAGTTGATCATGTGCCCGATCAGCCCGTGGAAGCACTCTTGCAGCGCCTCGGACATGGTCGGGTGGGTGTGCACGTTGCGGGCCAACTCGCCCGCGGTCAGGTCCCATTTCTGCGCCAGGGTCAGCTCGGGCAGCAGCTCGGACACGTCGTGGCCGACCAGGTGCCCGCCGAGCAGCTCCCCGTATTTGCCGTCGGCGATCAGCTTGACGAACCCGCTGGGGTCACCCATGCCGTGCGCCTTGCCGTTGGCGGTGAACGGGAACTTGGCGACCTTGACGTCGTAGCCTTCGTCGCGGGCCTGCTGCTCGGTCAGCCCGAAGCTGGCGACCTGCGGCTGGCAGAACGTCGCGCGCGGCATCATCCGGTAATCGCCCAGCGTCAAGGTTTCCACGCCGGCGATGGTCTCGGCGGCCACCACCGCCTGCGCCTCGGCGACATGGGCCAGCTGCAGCAGCCCGGTCACGTCACCGATGGCGTAGATGTGCGGCACCGAGGTGCGCATGTTGTCGTTGACGCCGATGGCTTTGCGGTCGGTGAGCGCCACCCCGGCCGCCTCCAAGCCGAAACCCTCCACGTTGGGCGCAAACCCGATGGCCTGCAACACCTTGTCGGCTTTGAGTTCCTCGCTCTGGCCGTCCTTGCTGACGGTGACGGTGACGACCGAGCCGTCGTCGGACATGCCCTCCACCTTGGTGCCGGTGCGGACCTTGACGCCCAGCTTCTTGAACTGCTTCTCGATCTCCTTGGAGACGTCGGCGTCCTCGTTGGGCAGCGCCCGCGGCAAAAACTCCACGATGGTCACGTCGACGCCGTAGTTGGCCAGCACGTAGCCGAACTCCATGCCGATCGCGCCGGCCCCGGCGATGATGATCGAGGCCGGCAGCTCCCGGGACAGGATCAGTTCCTCGTAGGTGACGACGTTGTCGGACAGCGCGGTGCCCGGCACCAGCCGGGTGCTGGACCCGGTGGCGATGATGGCGTTGTCGAAGGTGACGGTCTCGCTGCCGCCGTCGTTGAGGGCCACCGACAGGGTGTGCGCGTCGGTGAAGGTGCCGCGGCCGTGGATCTCGGTGACCTTGTTCTTCTTCATCAGGAAGTGCACGCCGGCGACCCGGCCCTCGGCCACCTTGCGGCTGCGGTCGAACGCCACACCGTAGTCGAACGTCGCCTCACCGCTGATCCCGAAGGTCTTGGCCTCCTTGGTGAAGATGTGGGCGAGTTCGGCGTTGCGCAGCAGCGCCTTGGACGGGATACACCCGACGTTGAGGCACACCCCGCCCCAATACTTGGGTTCGACGATGGCGGTATTCAAGCCCAGCTGGGCGGCACGAATGGCCGCGACGTATCCGCCGGGGCCTGCTCCGAGAACGACGACGTCATAGTGGGTCACCCGCCTACCCTAACGGGTCGGCTGCGCCGGGCTCGGACCTGATATCGCGCCGACCGCCCGGTTTGATCACCCGCGAGCGGTGGGTACCCAAACGGGCGCGCACGGGGCCATCCTTGACCTGGGGTTGTCGAATGAACCGCTCGCCCCGGTGCGCCGTGACCCCAATCAAGTGGCGGATAGGAGGGGCACCGTGACGGGCAAGCGTCTGACGCCGCACTTTGCCGACGTGCAGGCCCACTACGACCTGTCCGACGACTTCTTCCGGCTGTTCTTGGACCCGACCCAGACCTACAGCTGCGCCTACTTCGAACGCGACGATATGACGCTGCAAGAGGCGCAGCTGGCCAAGATCGACCTCGCGCTGGGCAAGCTGGGCCTGCAACCCGGCATGACGCTGCTCGACATCGGCTGCGGCTGGGGGTCGACCCTGCGGCGGGCCATCGAACGCTACGACGTCAACGTCGTCGGCCTGACCCTGAGCAAAAACCAGGCCGCCCACGTGCAGACGATGTTCGCCGGGTTAGACACCGCGCGCAGTCGGCGGGTGCTGTTGGAGGGCTGGGAGCGGTTCAGCGAACCGGTCGATCGGATCGTGTCCATCGGCGCGTTCGAGCACTTCGGCCACGACCGCTACCCGGCGTTTTTCCGGATGGCCTACGAGGTGCTGCCGCCCGACGGGGTGATGCTGCTGCACTCCATCTGCGGCCCGCACCCCAAAGACTTCCAGGAACAGGGCATCGCGTTGACGTTCGAGCTGGCCCGGTTCATCAAGTTCATCGTCACCGAGATCTTCCCCGGCGGCCGGCTGCCGTCGGTGGGCATGGTCGAAGAGCGCTCCGCCGAGGCCGGGTTCCGGCTGACCCGAAAGCAGTCGCTGCAGCCGCACTACGCGAAAACGCTGGACGCGTGGGCGGCGGGGTTGCAGGCGCATCGGGAGGAGGCCATCGCGATCCAGTCCCAGGAGGTCTACGACCGCTACATGAAGTATCTGACCGGCTGCGCCAACCTGTTCCGGCAGCGCCAGGTCGACGTCGTGCAATTCACCCTGGAGAAGTAGGTTCCCCGGCACGCAGAGCGTTCGTGACTGTGCGATTCCATACGCTCGACCGCCGTATCGCGTATCAAACGGCACAATCGGCGCAAGCCCCCGGGCGTTAGTACGGAATGATGCCGGCCAGGCAGGTGCCCTGCACGGCTTGGCAGTAGTAGTGCCCGTAGAGCGGGGCCGCCGCCGCGGTGGAGGCGAACACCGCGGTCATCACCGCGATCGCCAGTGCCGAGATCAGCGGCTTGTCCTGCACCATCGCCAGCATCAGCGCGCCGACCGTGCACGCCACGATGTAGACCAGGACCACGAACACCGCCGGGGTCTTGTCGGCCAGCGAGTACCACCAGTAGAACAAGCCCAGCCCCGCCCCGGCCGCCGGCACCCACACCGCGGCCAGGATCAGCAGCAGCTTCCACCACGGCACCAGGTGGTGGTCGTGGCCGGGCACCGCCACCGGTTGCGCCGGAACCGGCAGCGGCTCGGAGGGTTCGGGCGGCTCGGCGTACGCCAACGCCGGGAAGGCGCGCGGCGCGCTGCCGCTGCCGGCGTCGAGCACCGCGATCGGCGCCGACGGTTCCGGGTCGGCGGCCAACGGTTGCAGCGGCTGCGGGTGCGGGCCGGTGTCGAAGATCGGCGCGGGATGCGGCTGGGTCGCCGGCAGCGCGGCACCGACATCGTCGTCGTCGTCAGCCACCGCGCACCACCTCGATCGCGGCCAAGGCGCCGAACCACCCGGGGCTCAGCGCCAGGACGAACGCGCCCAACGCGGTCACCCAGCGTCGCCCGGAGACCAACACCAGCAGCAGCCCCAGCGCGGTGGGTATCCCGACCACCAGGCCGATCACCACATCGGGGCGCACCGGGCGCTGCACCAGCACGGTGACCGCGATGCCGGCCAGCATGCCCACCGCGGCGCCGAGCAGCATGGCGCTGGTCAGCAGCCAAGCACGCGGGATCGGGATCACGCATTCGACGATAACGCCGCGACCGGCTCCTACCGTGGCAGCGGCCCGGCGCGGCGCGCGGTCGGTGCCGCACAAACTTCGGCGCCGACGGCGTCGACCACCGGGCTGCGCGTCGGGGGACGTTGCCCGTCGGCGTAGCCGGCACCGGTGATCACCGGTTCGGCCCGCAGCGCGGTGTTCTCGGTGTCGGTGAAGGCCCGGCCGCGGGATAGGAACCGCATCCCTTCGGGCGCCTCCAGGCTGAAGCCGCCGCCGCGGCCGGGCACCACATCGATGACGAGCTGGGTGTGCTGCCACGCGGCGAACTGCGGCCCGGAAATCCACACCGGCACCCCGTCGCCGATGTCGAGTATTCCCAGCAAGACGTCGCGGTCGCCGACGATGAAGTCGCCGTCCGGGTAGCACATCGGCGAGGACCCGTCGCAGCAGCCGCCGGACTGGTGAAACATCACCGGGCCGTGCTCATCGATCAGCCGGGCCAGCAGGTCGGCGGCGGCCGCGGTGATGAGCACCCGCTGCACCATCAGAACAGTCCGAGCGCCTTGTCCGAATACGACACCAGCAGGTTCTTGGTCTGCTGGTAGTGATCCAGCATCACCTTGTGGTTTTCCCGGCCGATCCCGGACTGCTTGTAGCCGCCGAACGCGGCGTGCGCGGGGTAGACGTGGTAGCAGTTGACCCACACCCGGCCGGCTTGGATGTCGCGGCCGGCCCGGTAGCCGGTGTTGGCGTCGCGGCTCCACACCCCGGCCGCCAACCCGTAGAGGGTGTCGTTGGCGATCGCGATCGCGTCGTCGTAGTCGCGGAACGAGGTGACCGCCACCACCGGGCCGAAGATCTCCTCCTGGAAGATCCGCATCGCGTTGTTGCCGGTGAAGATCGTCGGCTGCATGTAGTAGCCGCCGGACAGGTCCCCGCCCAGCTCGGCGCGCTCACCGCCGGTGAGGATCTTGGCGCCCTCCTCCTTGCCGATCTCGATGTAGGACAGCACCTTCTCCAGCTGGTCGTTGGAGGCCTGGCTGCCGATCATGGTCTCGGTGTCCAGCGGATCCCCTTGGCGGATGGCCTTGGTGCGGATGGCCGCCAGCTCCAGGAACTCGTCGTAGATGTCGGCCTGGATCAGCGACCGCGACGGGCAGGTGCACACCTCGCCCTGGTTCAGGGCGAACCCGACGAAGCCTTCCAGCGCCTTGTCGGAGAAGTCGTCGGCGGTGGCCAACACATCGGAGAAGAAGATGTTGGGGCTCTTGCCGCCCAGTTCCAGGGTGACCGGGATGATGTTCTGGCTGGCGTACTGCATGATCAGCCGCCCGGTGGTGGTCTCGCCGGTGAACGCGATCTTGGCGATCCGGTTGGACGACGCCAGCGCCTTACCGGCCTCGGCGCCGAAGCCGTTGACCACGTTGACGACCCCGGCCGGCAGCAGGTCCCCGATCAGGCTCATCAGGTACAGAATCGACGCCGGGGTCTGCTCGGCCGGTTTGAGCACCACCGCGTTGCCGGCGGCCAGCGCGGGCGCCAGCTTCCAGGCGGCCATCAGGATCGGGAAGTTCCACGGAATGATCTGGCCGACCACGCCCAGCGGCTCGTGGAAGTGGTAGGCGACGGTGTCGTCGTCGAGTTGGCCCAGCGTCCCCTCCTGGGCGCGGATCGCGGCGGCGAAGTAGCGGAAATGGTCGGCGGCCAACGGGATGTCGGCGGCCAGCGCCTCCCGGATCGGTTTGCCGTTCTCCCACGACTCGGCCACCGCCAGCGCCTCCCGGTGGGCGTCGATCCGGTCGGCGATCTTGTTCAGGACCTGCGCCCGCTCGGCCGCGGCGGTCTTGCCCCAGGCCGGGGCGGCGGCGTGCGCGGCGTCCAGCGCGCGCTCGATGTCGGCGGCGTCCGAGCGGGCCACCTCGCAGAACACCTGACCGGTCACCGGCGTGGGGTTCTCGAAGTAGCGGCCCTGCGCCGGCGCCACCCACTGACCCCCGATGAAGTTGTCGTACCGCGATTCATACGACATCAGGGCCTCCGCGGACCCCGGGCGTGCATAGACAGTCATGCGCCACTCCTCCTCATCGCTTCCGCTCCGCATCGTCGCGGGCGGACACCGGATTCAATCCCGTTTACACGGTGTTATCCACCTCACAGTACCGCTGTGGCCACAATGGCCTCTATGGCTGGTGACGCGCTCGACGACCCGTACCTGTGGCTGGAGGACATCACCGGCGCCGACGCGCTGGACTGGGTGCGCGCCCGCAACGCCCCGACCATCGACGAGTTCGGCGGCGACGATTTCGAGGCGATGCGCGCCGCCGCGCTGGAGGTGCTCGACACCGACGCCCGGATCCCCTACGTGCGCCGCCGCGGTGAGTACCTGTACAACTTTTGGCGCGACGCTGCCAACCCGCGCGGGTTGTGGCGGCGCACCACATTGGACAGCTACCGCAGCGAGAATCCGGACTGGGACGTGCTCATCGACGTCGACGAGCTGGGTCGCGCCGACGACCAGAATTGGGTGTGGGCGGGCGCGGCGGTCATCGAACCCGACTACACCCGGGCGCTGGTCAGCCTGTCCCCCGGCGGCTCGGACGCGGCGATCGTGCGCGAATTCGACATGATCACCCGCGAATTCGTCGCCGACGGCTTCGAGCTGCCGGAGGCCAAAACCCAGATCGGTTGGGCCGATGAGGATACCGTGCTGGTGGGCACCGACTTCGGCGAAGGTTCACTGACCGAATCCGGCTACCCGCGGGTGGTCAAGCGGTGGCGGCGCGGCCAGCCGCTGGCCGAGGCCGAGACCGTCTTCGAGGGGTCGACCAGCGACGTGATGGTGGCCGCCGGGGTCGACCGCACCCCGGGTTTCGAGCGGACGGTGGTGCGCCGGGCGATCGACTTCTTCAACGACCAGGTCTACGAGCTGCGCGACGGTGAGCTGATCCGCATCGACGCCCCCACCGACGCGACGGTGTCGGTGCACCGCCAGTGGCTGTTGATCGAGCTGCGCACCGACTGGTTCACCGGGGCGGCCTCGTTCACGGCGGGTTCGTTGCTGGCCGCCGACTATGACGATTTCCTGGCCGGCACAGCGGAATTGCGGGTGGTGTTCGAGCCGGACGAGCGCACCAGCCTGCACCACTACGCCTGGACGCGGGACCGGCTGATGCTGGTCACCCTGTCCGACGTCACCAGCCGGGTCGAGGTCGTCACCCCGGGCACCTGGCGGCGCGACCCGGTGCCCGAGGTGCCGGCCAACACCAACGCGGTGATCGTGGCCGCCGACGACCTCGGCGACGAAATCATGCTGGACTACAGCGGATTCGACGCGCCGTCGCGGCTGCTGCACGGTCCGGCCGGCGGCCAGCTGCGCGAGATCAAGTCCGCCCCGGCGTTCTTCGATGCCGAAAACATCGAGGTGGCCCAGTATTTCGCGAAATCCCTGGACGGCACCGCGATCCCCTACTTCGTGGTGCGGCCCCGCGGAGCCGAGCCGGGACCGACTCTGCTGGGCGGGTACGGCGGCTTCGAGGTCGCCCGCACCCCCGGATACGACGGGATTTTGGGCCGGTTGTGGCTGGCGCGCGGCGGCACCTACGTGCTGGCCAATATCCGCGGCGGCGGTGAATACGGCCCGCGCTGGCACACCCAGGCGATGCGGGAGGGCCGCCATCTGGTGGCCGAGGACTTCGCCGCGGTGGCAGCCGATGTGGTCAACCGCGGCATCACCAACGCGGCCCAGCTCGGCGCGCAGGGCGGCAGCAACGGCGGGCTGTTGATGGGCATCATGCTCACCCAATATCCGCAGTTGTTCGGCGCGTTGGTGTGCAGCGTGCCGCTGCTGGACATGCGCCGCTACCATCTGCTGCTGGCCGGCGCTTCCTGGGTCGCCGAGTACGGTGACCCGGACAACCCCGACGATTGGGCGTTCATCAGCGAATATTCGCCGTACCACAACATCTCGACCGACCGCGAGTACCCGCCGGTGCTGATCACCACCTCCACCCGCGACGACCGCGTGCACCCCGGGCATGCCCGCAAGATGACCGCCGCACTCGAGGCCGCCGGGCATCCGGTGTGGTACTACGAGAACATCGAGGGCGGGCATGCCGGCGCCGCCGATAACGCCCAGGTCGCGTTTAAGTCTGCGTTGAGTTTCAACTTCCTGTGGCGGACGCTGAATCGCTGAATTGGTGTATTTGTTGGTGTCCGGGTGGCCTTACGCTGGCTGGGTAGCTCGCATACGCGCCAGCGTGTCGAACTGAATGCACGCCCCAACCGTGTCAGCATTAAAGGACGCCAGGGAGGTCGAGATGAGCATGGTGGTGGTGGCCTGCCTTACGGTGGGCGGCCTGCTCGGCGGCGTTGGCCTGTTCGAATTGCAGGCGCGGCTGGAGCGGTGGGATCAACAGCGGCACATCAACGATTGACGTCGCCGCGCGGTGAGATTGCGTTCAGGGCTGCGATCTTCGCCCGGAGCACAGCCCTAGCCGCAATCTCAACGACGGACGCGCGCCAGCCCGCCCAGCATCGCGACGAACACCCCGAATAACACCACTGCGCCGCCGGCGGCCAGGGTCAGGTTGAGCCAGTGATGCAAGCTGGCCTCGGCGTAGTCGACCATGACGTCGGCGATTTCGCGGATGTCGCCGGCGGTGGCGTTGAGCGAGTCGTTGAGGCGGCGGCGGCCGACCTCGATACCCGCGTAGCCCGCCGCACCCACCAGCAGCGCCGCCACTCCCAGGCTGGCCAGCG
>NZ_MLQM01000035.1:0-35571 GCF_001854525.1 Mycobacterium talmoniae | reverse complement strand
CCGCCTTTCTCGGCGCCGCCGCCCGCACCGCCGCCGAGAAAGGCGGCGCCCCAACTGATTCCGCCGCGGCTGGCGCGCAAGCTGCCGTCCAGCACCGCCCACAGCTGGGGTTGGGTGCTGGCGCTGATCCTGATCATCCTGGCGTTGGCGGCGATCGCGGTGCTGGGCACGGTGTGGCTGACCCGCGGGCACAGCTCGAAGGTGTCGCAAGAGGACCAGGTCCGCGACACCATCCACAATTTCGATATCGCGGTGCAAAACGGCGATCTGACCACGCTGCGCACCATCACCTGCGGCACCGCCCGCGACGGCTACGTCAACTACAACGACCAGGCGTGGAACGACACCTACCGGCGGGTGGCCGCGGCCAAACGGTATCCGGTGGTCGCCAGCATCGACCAGGTCGCCGTGCACGGCGACCACGCCGAAGCCAACGTCACCGCGTTCATGGCGTATGCGCCGCAGGTCCGGTCCACCCGCAGCTTCGACCTGCAGTTCCGCGACGACCAGTGGAAGATCTGCCAGTCCCCCACCGGGTAGCCCTCCGCGTTGAGTCTGCGCGTACCAGGCAAGTTACTCGCATTTTTGCCTGGTAGACGCAGAGTCAGCTAGCTCAGGCCGACAGGCTCTTCCCGGCGCAGTGCAGGTCGTTGCAGGCCTCGATGACCCGCTCGGTCATGTTGGCTTCGGCCTTCTTCAGGTAGCTGCGCGGGTCGTAGGTCTTCTTGTTGCCGACCTCGCCGTCGACCTTGAGCACCCCGTCGTAGTTGGTGAACATGTGCGCGGCGATCGGCCGGGTGAATGCGTACTGGGTGTCGGTGTCGACGTTCATCTTCACCACACCGTGCTGCAGCGCCTCCTCGATCTCGGACTTCAGCGAGCCCGAGCCGCCGTGGAAGACGAAGTCGAACGGCTTGGAGCCCTCCGGCAGCCCCAGCTTGGCGGCGGCCACCTGCTGGCCCTGACCCAGGATGTCCGGACGCAGCTTGACGTTGCCGGGCTTGTAGACGCCGTGCACGTTGCCGAAGGTGGCGGCCAGCAGGTAGATGCCGTGCTCGCCGGCGCCCAGCGCGTCGATGGTCTTCTCGAAGTCGTCCGGGGTGGTGTACAGCTTGTCGTTGATCTCGTTGGCGACGCCGTCTTCCTCGCCGCCGACCACGCCGATCTCGATCTCCAGGATGATCTTGGCGGCGGCGGCCTGCTTGAGCAGCTCCCGGGCGATGTCGAGGTTCTCGTCGATCGGCACCGCCGAGCCGTCCCACATGTGCGACTGGAACAGCGGGTTCTGGCCGGCGCTCACTCGTTCCGCGGAGATCGCCAGCAGCGGCCGGACAAAGCCGTCCAGCTTGTCCTTGGGGCAGTGGTCGGTGTGCAGCGCCACGTTGATCGGGTACTTGTCGGCGATGACGTGCGCGAACTCGGCCAGCGCCACCGCGCCGGTGACCATGTCCTTGACCCCCAGCCCGGAGCCGAACTCGGCGCCGCCGGTCGAGAACTGGATGATGCCGTCGCTGCCGGCGTCGGCGAAACCCTTGATCGCGGCGTTAATGGTCTCCGAGGAGGTGCAGTTGATCGCCGGGAAGGCGTAGGCGTTGTCCTTGGCCCGTCCCAGCATCTCGGCGTAAACCTCAGGCGTTGCGATGGGCATGGGACTTCCTCCTGGCGAGTTCAACGACGGTGATGATGGCCACGTGTGCCCTCAGTATTCCAAGGCCGGGGTCGCGCTAAACAGCCCACCCAGCCAACACCGGTATGTTAGGGCGTCATGAGCACCAGCCTGGTGGCACTACCCGACCTGATCAGCCCGTGGTTCTGGATCGGTCCGCACGGGTTGTTCGCGTCCGCGGTGCTGCCCGCCATCCTGGTCATCGTCTTCGTGGAGACCGGGCTGCTGTTCCCGCTGCTGCCCGGCGAGTCGCTGCTGTTCACCGGGGGCCTGCTGGCCGCCGGCGGCACCCTCGACATCCGGATCCTGGCCCCGGCGGTGGCGGCGGTGGCGGTGCTGGGCGACCAGAGCGGGTATTTCATCGGCCGCCGGATCGGGCCGGCGCTGTTCAAAAAGGAAGACTCCCGCTTCTTCAAGAAGCACTACGTGACCGAGTCGCACGCCTTCTTCGAAAAGTACGGGCCGTGGGCGATCATCCTGGCCCGGTTCGTGCCGTTCGCCCGAACCTTCGTGCCGGTGATCGCCGGCGTGTCCTATATGCGCTACCCGGTGTATTTGGGATTCGACATCGTCGGCGGCGTCGCCTGGGGCGCCGGGATGACGCTGACCGGCTACTTCCTGGGCACCAGGGTGCCCGGCATCAGCGATCACCTCGAGACGATCATCCTCGGCATCCTGTTCGTGTCGCTGCTGCCGGCCCTGTTCTCCGCGGGTAAGGCGTATCTATCGCGGCGACGGGCCCGCGCGGGAGACGAACCGATCCCGGCGAGCGAGCCCGAGCAGGCGGCGTAACCACCCCGAGGCGTTGATTCTGCGTCCAGGGCGCAGAAGTGCGAGTGGGCAGCGCCCTCAGCGCAGAGTCAATCCTGCGGGGCCAGCTCGGCGACGACGTGCGCGGCCTCCATCAGCATCCAGCCGGACAGCTGCACCGACAGGTCGCGTTCGGGCACCGCGGACGCGTCGACCGCGCCGTTGACGAACTCGGCGCCGCCCTCGGCGTCGGTGGGCAGCTCGGCGGTGCGGTCCCAAAACGGCCCGAACAGCGGCAGCCCGCCCACCGGCTGCCGGTAGTCCCACGCCGACTGCGCCGAGGACAGCACCAGCTCGCGGGCGGTGTCACGGGCGGCGGCGTCGGCGGCGGAGTCTCCGGGCAGGCTGGTGGCCACTAACGCCAGGTAGCGGGCGGTGATCCCGCCGAACAGGCCGCCGTCGCCGCCGCCGGCACCCTTGAGCACCCCGGCCGGCGCCATCTCCTTTTTGACCGCGGCTACCAGCCGGTGCACCCGCGGGGCGTGCCGGTCGTCCCCGGTGCGCACGGCCAGCTCGGTTTCCAGGCCGAGCACCACGCCCTGGCAGTAGGTGTACTGGGCGCGGACCAGCGAGCCGGCCTTGATGCCGTCGAACACCAGGTGGGTTTCCGGGTCGATCAGGGTCTTGTCGATCCAGTCGGCCATCTGCTGGGCCCGCTTGAGCCGGTCCCCGTAGCGGGCCAGAAAGATTCCCGCCGGCCCGTTGGCCGGGGCGTTGAAGAACTGATCCTGTTTGCGCCACGGGATGCCGCCGCCGTCCTCGGGCACCCACGCCTTGACGAACTGGTCGGTCAGTTTGTCCAGCACCCGGTGCCGGTCGACGCCGACGACCCGGCTGGCCCGCTCGATCGCCAGCCCCAGCCAGGCCATGTCGTCGTAATAGTTGTTCACCCAGGACAGGTTGTTGCGCAACCGATGTGAGCGGATCTGCCGTTTGATCTCGGTCCCGCGGTCGGTCTGCGGGTCGCGCAGCTGCGCGTCGACCAGGCAATCCAGCAGATGCGCCTGCCACCAGTAATGCCAGCTGCCGAATAGCCGATCCCGCCGGGTCGGTGGCCAACCCACCACCCCCAGTTGGGTACCCGGCAGGTAC
The DNA here is from genome assembly GCF_001854525.1 of Mycobacterium talmoniae. Taxonomy (NCBI): domain Bacteria; kingdom Bacillati; phylum Actinomycetota; class Actinomycetes; order Mycobacteriales; family Mycobacteriaceae; genus Mycobacterium; species Mycobacterium talmoniae. The sequence goes on along the minus strand of NZ_MLQM01000035.1, from coordinate 32,003 downwards.
CACAGTCGTTTCAGGTGTCGTTGCCGCACGGCGGCCTCGGCGCTGGCCGCCCGGTTCGCCCATACCCGATCCATGCCTTGATCCTGCCCTACCAGGCGCGGTCCAGGGCGCCGTGCTGGGTAATCCAGGCGTGCATCACGATCCCGGCGGCGACGCCGACGTTGATGCTGCGGGTCGAGCCGAACTGCGCGATCGACACCACCAGGTCCGCCCCGGCGCGGGCGTCGGCGCTGATCCCGGACCCCTCCTGGCCGAACACCAGCAGGCAATCCCGCGGCAGCGTGGTCTGCTCCAAACGCACCGCGCCGGGCACATTATCGACCGCGACCACGGCCAGCCCGGCGTGGGCGGCGAAGTCCAGCAGCTCGGCGGTGCTGTCGTGGTGGCGCAGCCGTTGGTAGCGGTCGGTGACCATGGCGCCGCGCCGGTTCCAGCGGCGCCGGCCGACGATGTGCACGGTGTGCACCGCGAACGCGTTGGCGGTGCGCACCACCGAACCGATGTTGGCGTCGTGGCCGAAGTTCTCGATGGCGATGTGCAGCGCATGCCGCCGCTGATCGATGTCGGCGACGATCGCTTCGCGGGTCCAGTACCGGTAGGCGTCCACGACGTTGCGGGTGTCGCCGTCGCGCAGCAGCGCCGGGTCATAGCGCGGGTCGGTCGGCGGGTCGCCGTCCCACGGGCCGACCCCGCTGACCGGGGCGCCCCACTCGGTCGGGCCGGGCTCAGGCATCGACGGTCCAGACCGCGGCGTGGGTGCCGATCACCGACACCGTCGCATACAGCACCGCGGCGTTGATTTCGCCGTGGCTGCACAGCGACGGGTTGACGTGCACGGCGTTCAACGACGCCTCGGGCAGCACCAGCGCCGACGATCCCGCCGCCGCGCAGGCCGGATCCAGCCCGGGCACCGGCTGCGACGGCGCGACCACCAGCATCAGCGGCCCGCCGCGGGCCACCGCGTCATCGCGGTAGCGGCCGGCCGGGGCGTCGGCGACCAGGTTCAACAGCAGGTACCCGTTGCCGGTGAACGCGGTCGGATCACCCAGGGCCGCCGGTGTCAGCGGGGTGCCGACGGCCCGCCAGGCCGTCACCCCGCCGGTCGACAGCGCCAGCCCGGTGTCGCTGCCGTCGGTCCGCGCCACCCCCACCGGGAACGCCGCCCCGTAGGCCACCGTGCTGCCGGCGATCCGGTCAGCCGGTGAGTAGGCGTAGACGCCGCGCACCGCGCTGCGGTTCTTCATCGGCCCCAAACACACCGTGCCGGTGAGCCGGTCCGGCGACGGCGCCGACAGCGGCTGCCCGGCGTCGATGCCGGGCCCGGCCACGTCGGCGCAGCTGCCGATGCCGGTGGCCTCCAACGGATGTCCGAGCGCGCCGTACAGCCCGAACCGGATGTCGCCGGCCTTGGCGTGCGGGGCGTCCGGGTCGGCGACGGCGGCGTCGACGTCGACGCGCACCTGGTCGGCCTCCCACCGCAGGTTGGACACCGCCAGGTTCCAGCCCAGCACCGCCAGCGATTCACCCAGCCGGGCGGTCTGCGCACCGTACGGGCCGGCGTGCTCGGGGTCCGAGCACGCCGTCACCAGCGCGAGCAGGGTCGCTGTCAGCACCGCCATGAACGCCCGCACGGTGAGTCAGTGCAGCCCCAGATCGGCCAACCCCAGCACGCTACGGTAGGGCAGGCCCTCGGCTTGGACGGCTTCGGCGGCGCCGGTGGCGCGGTCCACCACGGTGGCCACGCCCACCACGTCGCCGCCGGCGTCGCGCACCGCGCGCACCGCCGTCAGCACCGAACCGCCGGTGGTGCTGGTGTCCTCCACCACCAGCACCCGACGGTCCGCCACCTCGGACCCTTCGATAAGACGTTGCATGCCATGGGTTTTCACCGATTTGCGGACGACGAACGCGTCGATCGGACGGCCGGGCGCGTGCATCACCGCGGTGGCCACCGGGTCCGCGCCCAACGTGAGGCCGCCGACCGCCACGTAGTCCCAGTCGTCGGTGAGCTGCCGGATCAGCCGACCGATCAGCGGCGCGGCCCGGTGATGCAGGGTGGCGCGGCGCAGGTCGACGTAGTAGTCGGCCTCCTTGCCGGACGACAGCGTGACCTTCCCGTGCACCACCGACAGCCGGCGCACCAGCTCGGCCAGCTCGTCGCGGTCTTGGGGGTTAGGTACGGCCACGGCCCCGCCCGATCACGTTGTTGACGGCGCGCACCAGGGTGCGCGGCACCATCCGCCCGGCGGTGGTGATCGCCTTGTACTGCACACCCGGGATGGAAATCACCTTGCCGCGGGCGATGTCGGCCAGGCTTTCCCGGACCACGTCGTCGACTTCGAGCCACAGGAACGACGGCATGGCGGCCATGTCGATTCCCGCGCGTTGATGGAATTCGGTGTGCACGAACCCCGGACACACCGCATGCACGCCGACCCCGGTGCCCTTGAGCCCGTTGGCCAGTCCCTCGGTGAAGGCGATCACCCACGATTTGGACGCCGAGTACGTCGACCCCCGGCCGGGCACCAGCCCGGCCACGCTGGCCACATTGATCACGGTGCCGGCGCCGGCGTCGAGCATCGCGGGCAGCGCGGCCCGGGTCAGCTGCATCACCGCGGTCACGTTGACGTCCAGCTGCGCCTGCAGCAGCGCCGGGTCGGCGGTCCAGAATTCGCCGGAGGTGCCGAAACCGGCGTTGTTGACCAGCACCTGCACCCCGGCGGCCAGCCGGTCGGCCACCCGGGCGCGGTCGTCGGCGTCGGCCAGGTCGGCGCGCAGCACTTCCACGGCGCGGCCGCCCTCATCGCGCAGCTCGGCGGCCAGCTGCTCGAGCCGGTTGGTGTCGCGGGCGACCAGCACCAGGTCGTGGCCGTCGGCGGCGTAGCGGCGGGCATAGCCGGCGCCGATGCCGGAGGTGGGGCCGGTGATCAGCGCGACGGGGCGAGGCACGGCGTCAGTGTACTGAGGGCCGGCGCCGTCAGCGCTGGTAGTGGGTGGCCTGGCGACCGTTGCGGCTCGCCGGCGGGCGCCGCACCGATTCCGAGCGCCCGTTTTCGCGTCGGGCCTGGCCCGCGCCGCGGCTGGCGGACAGTTCGGGCTGGCTGGCCGGGGCCAGCGGCCGGCTGGGTCCCGCGTTGCGGCGGCTCGTCCCCTCCGGCAGCGCGGTCTGTTGCGGAACGGGCGGCAGCACCCGCAGCAGGTCGTTGAACTGCCGCACGGTGCGCAGCCCCTCGTCCCATTGGGCGCGGGTGGACGACACCGGCATGGACACCAGGGTCCAGTTCTGCTCGTTCCACATAATCTCGGCGCAGTCCGGCGCGGTGTGGGCGAAAGTAACCATCCGCCGGTCGCAGGCCCGCCGGGCCGCGTCCAGGTTGGTGGAGTACACCATCCGCGGGCCGATCGCGCCCAGCAGCCAAATGTCGTTTTCCCGCGGCTCCTTGAGCCCCTTGAGCCGCAGGTCGACGGTGACATTGGTGCCAACCTTGCGGTGCAGTGCGATCACCGTGGCGACTTCCTCGAGGTCGAAGATGTACACCGCCTCGCCGCGGATCTGGCCCAGCACCACGTTGCGGGCCGGGACGTCGCCCACGGTCGAGATCACGCCGCGCTTCCAGCGTTTGAGGATGTCGGTGGACTCCGGCTCGTAGTCGAAGCCGTGCGACCGCGCCCAGGACTTCCGGCGCCTGCGATGGCCGCGGCGCCGATCAATGTCGACGTACAGCAGCACCGCCGCGCTGACGAAACACAGCGCGGACAGTGTGAACCAAAGCGGGACCATTAGGGGTAGCCTATCCGCTCCCGGCGGGGATGCACGAATGCCAGCAGGTCACAACCCCGCATCAGCCTGCAATCCGACACTCGGTGTGGATGCGAAAATCGTGGTCCAACGATCGTCGCGTCGAGGGGGGTAACCGAGGATGACCGTCGCTGCTTGGGGACATCCGCCGCGGTGACGGCGTTGTTCCGGCCGCTACCGCGGCTCGCGATATCGCTGGTGTTGATCGCGCTCTCGGCCCTGGGCCTGCTGTGGCCCCTGCTGCTACAGAGCCACAGCGCCAAGGGCGGGCCCCTGACGGAGTCGCCGTCGACGATCACCAACTTTGACGCGACCTACCGGGTGACCGCCGACGGCAAGCTGACCGCGACCGAGACGCTCACCGTGGAAATGACGGCTGACCAGCACGGCATCTTCCGATTCTTCCCGGTGGCCGACCCCACCGACCCACATGCACGGATGGATCCCCATGACGTCCACGTCACCATGGACGGCCAGTTCGTCCGGGAGGAAACAGAGTCGCGGGATAACGGAACCATCTCCGTTGTACGGATCGGCGACGAAAACAAGCTGGTGAGCCCGGGTCCGCACACCTACACCATCCAGTACACCGTCGATGGCGGATTGGTGAAGGCGTCAACGGCGCCGGGCGACTTCACCGCCCGCGCCGGCGCCAACCCGGCGCCGCCCACCGCCTCGTTCTACTACAACGTGGTCGGGTTTTGGATGATGAAGATCACCGCCGCCCACGTGCACATCGGTCTGCCCGGCCCGGCCGGATTGGTCCAGTGCACCGCCGGGCCGCACCCGTGCTCGATCGCCGGGGCGGGCACCAACCAGGTCACGGTGACCGCCGGGGCGCTGCCGGCCGGCAACCCCGTGACCGCGCGAGTCGATTTGCAGGTGCCGGCCCCCGACCGGGCCACCCTGCCGTGGACGATCCGCTTCGACAGGATCTTGGGCCGCTGGCCGAAGTTGGCCATCGCGCTAGCAGTGCTATCGGTGCTTGCTGCGCTGGTGGGCTACCTCTGGGACCGGCGATCACGCGAGCGGACTCCCGGCACCCCAGTTCTGTACGCCCCGCCCGACGGGCTCGGGCCCGTGCAGACCGCCTACATCGTCACGGAGAAAGTCAGTAAGCACGCCATGGTGGCAACGCTGCTGTACCTGGCCGAGCGAAAGCTGGTGCGGCTCGACAGCACAAGCCCCACAAAGTGGACCATCACCGGCACCGGCACCCCCGAGCAATGGGCGGCCGCCGACCCGGTGACCCGGGCGGTCGGCGAAGCGCTGGGTGTTGACACCGAGGGCGGCACGCTTAACTTCGCTAGCAGGACCGCGGGTGGCGATCTGTTGTCGGCCAAAAGACAGCTCGAATCCGCTTGCGAATCCTGGTCGCGCGACTCGGGATTCATGGTGACAGCGCTCACAGAAAATACGGGCCAAGCGTATGTCATTTTCGGATCGGTGGGCGCCCTCCTGGGGTTTGCGCTTCCCCTCTGGCCGACCATGTTGGGGCTCCCGTTCGCCGCGTTCGCGATCGCCGGCTTCGGGTTGCTCGCGCCGGGTGTGGGAACCCGACGCACCAAGTCGGGCCGGCAGGTGTGGTCACGCGCGGCCGGCTTCCAACGCCTGCTGACCACCCCGTCCAGCGAGGACCGGTTCGACTACGCCGCCCACAAGGACCTGTTCATCTCCTACGTCCCGTATGCGGTGGCCTTCGACGCGGCCGACAAGTGGGCGGCCAAGTACCAGACCGCGACCGCCTCGGAGCCGCCCATCCCCGCCTGGTATCCGGTCGCCGGCGCTGGTAGCCAAGCCGCCACCCTGTACACGCCCAACGGATTCGGCAACTTCGACTCCGCGGTGTCGTCCTCGATCAGCGCCTACAAGTCCTGGCAGAGCGCGACGTCCGGGTACACGTCGTCGTCCTCGTCGTGGGGCTCGGGCGGGCCCAGCTGGAGCAGCGACGGCGGCAGCTGGGGCGGCGGCGGTGGCGGCGGCGGCGGAACCTGGTGACGACCTTCTGTGCCGAGCAGACGCAGAATCGCACGCACGGCGCCTCGCTAGTGCGAATCTGCGTCTTTTCGCGGGAGGAAACGGGCGGAAATCAGCCCAGCACCAGCGAGTCACCGTCGGCGCTGACGTTGACCGGCACGGTGTCGCCGTCGTGCACCTCGCCGGCCAGCAGCATCTTGGCCAGCTGATCGCCGATGGCCTGCTGCACCAGCCGCCGCAGCGGGCGGGCACCGTAAACCGGGTCGAAGCCGCGCTGCGATAGCCAACGCTTGGCCGGCAGCGACACCTCGAGTTGCAGCCGCCGCTGCGCCAACCGCTTACCCAGCTGCTCGAGCTGGATGTCGACGATGTGCACCAGCTCTTCGGGGTTGAGGCCCTCGAAGATCAGCACGTCGTCGAGCCGGTTGATGAACTCCGGCTTGAACGTGGCGCGCACCGCGGCCATCACCTGCTCCTCGCTGCCCCCGGCGCCCAGGTTGGACGTCAGGATCAGGATGGTGTTGCGGAAGTCGACGGTGCGGCCCTGCCCGTCGGTGAGCCGGCCCTCGTCGAGCACCTGCAGCAGCACGTCGAACACGTCCGGGTGGGCCTTTTCGACCTCGTCGAACAGCACCACCGTGTACGGCCGGCGGCGCACCGCCTCGGTCAGCTGACCGCCCTGGTCGTAGCCGATGTAGCCGGGGGGCGCCCCGACCAGCCGGGCCACCGAATGCTTCTCGCCGTATTCGCTCATGTCGATGCGGACCATGGCCCGTTCGTCGTCGAACAGGAAGTCGGCCAACGCCTTGGCCAGCTCGGTCTTCCCGACACCGGTGGGACCCAGGAACAGGAACGCCCCGGTCGGCCGGTTGGGGTCGGCGACCCCGGCCCGGCTGCGCCGCACCGCGTCGGACACCGCCTGCACCGGCTTCTTCTGCCCGACGACGCGGCGGCCCAGCTCTTCTTCCATCCGCAGCAGCTTGGCGGTTTCGCCTTCCAGCAGCCGCCCGGCCGGGATGCCGGTCCACGCGCTCACCACGTCGGCGATGTCGTCGGGGCCGACCTCCTCCTTGAGCATCACGTCCTCGCGGGCCTGCGCGCCCGGCAGCGCCGCGTCGAGCTTCTTTTCCACCTCGGGGATGCGCCCGTAGCGCAGTTCGGCGGCCTTGGCCAGGTCCCCGTCGCGTTCGGCGCGGTCGGATTCACCGCGCAACGCCTCGAGCTGCTCCTTGAGCTCGCGGACGATGTCGATGGCGTTCTTCTCGTTTTGCCAGCGCGCCGTCAGCTCGGCCAGCTTCTCTTTCTGGTCGGCCAGCTCGGAGCGCAGCTTCTCCAGCCGCTCCGCCGACGCCGCGTCGTCCTCTTTGGCCAGCGCCATCTCCTCGATCTCCAGCCGGCGCACCAGCCGTTCGACCTCGTCGATCTCGACGGGGCGGGAGTCGATCTCCATCCTTAAGCGCGACGCGGCCTCGTCGACCAGGTCGATGGCCTTGTCCGGCAGGAACCGGGCGGTGATGTAGCGGTCGCTCAAGGTGGCCGCCGCGACAAGCGCGGAGTCGGTGATCCGCACCCCGTGGTGCACCTCGTAGCGGTCCTTGAGGCCGCGCAGGATGCCGATGGTGTCCTCGGCCGACGGTTCGCCGACGTAGACCTGCTGGAAGCGCCGCTCCAACGCGGCGTCCTTCTCGATGTGCTTGCGGTATTCGTCGAGCGTGGTGGCGCCGACCAGCCGCAGCTCACCGCGGGCCAGCATCGGCTTGATCATGTTGCCGGCGTCCATCGCGCCCTCGCCGGTGGCCCCGGCCCCGACGATGGTGTGCAGCTCGTCGATGAAGGTGATGATCTGCCCGGCGGAGTTCTTGATGTCGTCGAGCACGGCCTTGAGCCGCTCCTCGAATTCGCCGCGGTACTTGGCGCCGGCCACCATCGATCCCAGGTCCAGGGAGATGACGGTCTTGTCGCGCAGGCTTTCCGGCACGTCGCCGGCCACGATGCGCTGGGCCAGGCCCTCGACGATCGCGGTCTTGCCGACGCCGGGCTCACCGATGAGCACCGGGTTGTTCTTGGTGCGCCGGCTCAAAACCTGCACCACCCGGCGGATCTCGGTGTCCCGGCCGATCACCGGGTCGAGCTTGCCTTCCCGCGCCCGCGCGGTCAGGTCGGTGGAGTACTTCTCCAACGCCTGGTAGCTGGCCTCCGGATCGGGGCTGGTGACCCGGGCACTGCCGCGCACCTTGACGAACGCCTCCCGCAACGCTTGCGGGGAGGCGCCGTGGCCGCTCAGCAGCTTCGCGACGTCGGAGTCGCCGGTGGCCAGGCCGACCATCAGGTGTTCGGTGGAGACGTACTCGTCGTCCATCTCGGTGGCCAGCTGCTGCGCGACGGTGATCGCGGCCAGCGATTCGCGGGACAGCTGCGGTTGCGCGCTGGCCCCGGTGGCCTGCGGCAACCGGTCGAGCAGGCGTTGCGCCTCGGCGCGGATGGTCGCCGGGTCGACACCGACCGCCTCCAGCAGCGGCGCGGCGATCCCGTCGTTCTGGGTGAGTAAGGCCATCAGCAGGTGGGCGGGCCGGATCTCCGGGTTGCCGGCCGCGGTCGCCGCCTGCAAGGACGACGTCAGCGCCGCCTGGGCCTTGGTGGTCGGATTAAAAGAGTCCACGACACCTCCATTCGGGGTATGCCAAAAATGCTTGTCGGGATGTTCAACGCCGTCAAGGTTGAGTCTGTTCCGCTCAAGTCTAGTTTTTTCGCCGCCGGTCGTGCGGATTTATCCGCGACACGCCGCCGCGGGCGTATCGATCCGCACAGTCGGCGCGTCGGCGTCGACGAATCCGCGTCATCGTCGATGTCGGTATCCATCCGTAGGTTCGACAGCGTGGATGGGCTGCCCGATCTTCGCGGTAGCGTCCGGGACGGGCGCATTCCCGCTGCCTGCCCGCTCCTGCGTGGCGGCCCCGACTCCATCGCGAAGCTACGTCGGCACGCCGAGCGGACGCGCCGTGCCTTCCTCCTCGATGGCATCCCAGCGTTGGGGATATCAATGTTCGCGGCGCTCGACCGCGCGGGCGAAGATTCGCAGGGCGGCATACTCTCGACGAAGCTCGCGACCTACAGGTTCGTCCACATCGTGCCCGCTCGCACCATCGTCTCTGCTGGCTTTTGGATCGTCCCGACATTTAGTCGGCCGCATGTCACGGTCATCATCAAGTCGATAGATGACATCCCGGCACTCTTCGATGCGCTCGGTCCGCCGCAGCTCAACGACAAGTATGGTGAAACGAGACGTCGAAAGAGATGAGCGAATGACCATCGTAGACATCGCTGCTGACCTGAACGCCGAGGATCAGACCGGCTATGTCTGGACCTTCCTCGACGAAGCCCGCGATCCCTCGATCATCGCGCCGGGCGCACTAGTAGTTGCAGGCGACGACGATGCAGCCGCAGTCGCAGTCGTGCTCGACCTCGTCGCCCACCCAAACGGCACGATCGTGCACCTTGATCTGCTGCCTGGCTCCGTCGACGACTACCTGGCCCTCGCCAAGCGAGTGCATTCTGCGGCTTGAATCTCCCAGGCCGTCATCAACCGCATGATCGCCCCAGCCACGGGACGTGTGCTTGAGCACACTGCGTCGCTCAAACGGGAGCACACCCGACTTCATTAGCTAGGCTCAGCAGGCTCCGTCGGCGCGGGCGAAGGTCGCACACCACCCGAAGCCGCGGGGCCGCCATCGGCGCCCGAAGCGAAGGACCAGGATCTAACGATGAAACCGCTTGCCGTCACCGTAGCCGCGGCCGCCGCATTCGGAGGTGCCTTCACCGGGGTGGCGATGGGCGCCCCGGCGCCAGCTCACGCGCACCCCGCGGTGTTCACCATCCCGCTGCCCCGCGACCCCGCGCCGAACTCGTCGCCAGCGCAGGAGCTGCCGACCGCCGAGCAGATCACCCGCATCCTGACCGAGCTGACCGATCCGGGTGTCGCCGACCAGGCGAAGGGTGGCCTGGTCCAAGGCGGTATCAACTCGGCGGAACGCCGTGCGTTCAGCCAACGCAGGCTGGACAAGGCGGCCGACCACGGGGAGCTCCCGCTCGCGTTCTCGGTTGGTAAGCCCTGGTCGGTGGGCCCGAACACCGCCGCGGCCGAGACCACCATCTCCGGCCCCAAGCTGCCGGTAGCGGTCACCCCGGTGCTCACGTTCGTGAAGCAAGGCGAGTGGATGCTGTCCAACGACGGGGCGGCGAAGCTCATCCAAGCCGTCGCCGGGGACTGACCGCGTGCGGTTGGGTTAGCCGTTCAGCAACTCGCCCAGCCGCGCCGCGATGCGTGTCCACCCGGTGCCCATGATGGTGCGGGCACGCTGCTGCAACTCATCGTCGGGGTCAAACCCACTGTGCCGCAGGATGACCCGGATGCCGCGCCCCTCGGGCCGCAGGCTCCAGGTGACCACCCAGGAGGACGGTTTCTCGGCGCGGGCGTCGGCCCAGGAGATCGCCAGCTCTTCGCCGTCAACCACGGCAAGCACCTCGCAGGCGATCTCGCCGGAGAAGCCGACCGCCGGTATCGGCTGTCCGGCGAAGGCGAACCGGGTGCCGACCACCGGCGCAAATCCGGCAGGTTCCATCAGCCAGCGCGCCATCAGCTCGGGGGTGGTGAGCGCCCGCCACACCCGGTCGGGCGGGTGCGGATAGAACTGGTCGACCTCGACGACGGTGGCGTCGGCGGCGATCTCTGTCATTGGTCCTCCATCTCGTCGAGCACGTCACCCAGCGCGGTCAGCCGCTCGCGCCAGAAGCGCTCGTAGGGGCTCAGCCATGTCGAAAGCTGTTGCAGCGGCTCAGGATTGACGTGGTAGTAGCGGAACCTGCCACGCTTGTGCTCGTTGACCAGTCCGCACTCACGCAGCACCTTGAGATGCTCGGACACGCTGGGCCGGGCCATATCGAAGCGTTCGGCGAGTGCGACGACGGTGCGCGGCCCGTCGAGCAGCAGGTCAAGGATGTCGCGGCGAGTCGGATTCGCCAGCGCCCCAAAGACGCTGTCGGTCCGGCTCGATTTGACCCGCGGCAACACCCATCGAGAATAGGTAGGATTTTCCCTACGCGTCAAGTGAGCTACCGTTCACGCCGTGGCAGGCAGCTGGGGTTCGGCGGTGACCGCCCTGATCCCGCTCGCGCTGGTGATCGCGCTGTCCCCGGTGACCGTCATCCCCGCGGTGCTGGTGCTGCACACCCCGCATCCACGTGAGACCGGACTGGCCTTCACGACCGGCTGGCTGGCGGGCTTGGCGGGGTTGACCGCGGTGTTCGTCGCGGCATCCGGCCTGCTCGGCGGCCTGCGTACGGCGCCGCCGACCTGGGCGTCGTGGCTGCGCGTCGCCGTCGGTGCGGCGCCGGGCTGGGCCGGCCCGGCTCCTGGCTGGCCGCCGCGTTCTTCGTCGCCATCGCCGCATCGTCGGTCGTCATCCCCGTGGTGGGCTTTGTCGCCGCCGGTGACCGTCTCGACCCGGCGCTGACCCGGCTCAAGGACTGGATGGAACAGCAGCACGCCGCGCTGCTGGCGATCGTCCTGGCGCTAATCGGCTTGATGGTGGTCTACAACGGGGTGCACGCCCTGTAGCCCGAAGGTCTTACCGGCCCCACCGCGGTGGGCGTTTCTCCAGAAAGGCGCTCGCCCCTTCCTGGGCGTCGGCCAGTTGGCTGGCCGCCGCCATCACCTCGACCGCGTAGGCGTAGGCCTTCGGCTGGTCGAGGTCGATCTGGGCGTACAACGCCTGCTTGCCCAGGCCCTTGCTCTGCGCGCTGCCGCGGGTGACCCGCTGAAGCAATGCCGCCACGGCACTGTCGAGCAGCTCGATCGGCACCACCTGGTTGACCAGCCCCCAATCCAGCGCGGTCGCCGCGTCGATCACGTCGCCGGACAGCGCCAGCTCGGCCGCCCGCTTGCGGCCGATGTTGCGGGCGATGGCGACCATCGGGGTGTGGCAAAACCAGCCGCCCTTGCCGCCGGGCGCGGCGAAGCCCGCGGTGTCCGCGGCCACCGCGAGGTCGGCGCTGGCCACCAGTTGGCAGCCCGCCGCGGTGGCCAGGCCATGGACACGGGCCACCACCGGCTGCGGGATCTGTTGCATGGTGGTCATCAGCTCGGTGCAGGTGACCAGCAGCTGTCGCACCGTGGCGTAGTCCTTGCCCGCCACGTCGGCGAAGTCATGGCCCGCGCTGAACACCGGACCGGCGCCGGCCAGCACCACGCCCAACGCGTCGCTCTCCCCCGCCGCCCGAAACGCCGCGACGAGCTCCTCCATGTGCTGAAGCGACAGCGCGTTGCGCCGCCGCGGCCTGTTCATCGTGATGGTCGTGAAGTCACCGCTGCGGGTGACGTCGATGCACTCGTACCCCACGTCGCAAACCTACTCCGCAGCCCGGGCCGACGAGGCTCCATCGCTTCGATAGTGACGGTGAACCGTTGGGTTGCAACGGAATTCCTTCCCGAGGGCCGTTCGGTGGACGCGGCCGACGCAGCGACCCCGTCGACGCCGGATTCCGCCGCCGCCGAGTCGGATAGGGTTACCCTCGCAGGCACGAAATTCACCGCTCGATGAAAAGGTTGGCGACGTGAACACCCAATCGCTTCCCCAGCATGGCCAGCAGCCCGACGCCGTGCACGTGACGCCGGCACCGGTCCGCGCCGGCGGGGTCGTCATCGGCCTGATCGTCGCCCTGGCGATCATCTGCCTGGCGTTCGGCTGGCCGGCGGCGCGGTCCCGGCCGCATGACCTGCCGATCGGGGCGGCCGCACCGCTGAGCGCCGGACAGCTGCAGTCCCAACTCGACCAGATCACCCCGGGCGGTTTCGCGGTGACCAGCTACCCCGATCAGGACGCACTGCGAACGGCGATCCGCCACCGCGACATCTACGGTGGCCTGACGACCGGCCCGCAGGGCATCACGCTACTGACCGCGTCGGGAGCCAGCCCCGCGGTCGCCCAACTGCTGACCCAGGTCGGAACCGGCCTCGCCCAACACCGCGGAGCGCCGGTGCACAGCGAAGACCTCGCCCCGCTGCCCACCCATGACCCCCGCGGCACCGGGCTGGCCGCCTCCGCATTGCCGCTCACCCTGGCCGGGCTGCTGCCGGCCATCGTGCTGATTCTGGTCTTCCCGCGCGATATCTGGCTGAGATTCGCTGCCACCGTGGCGTTTTCGGTGCTGGCCGGGCTGACGATCGCGACCTTGCTGCGCCACGTGTTCGGGTCCATCGACCAAAACTTCGCTGGTGTGACGGCCGGGCTGACGCTGGGGGCGCTGGCGATGAGCCTGTCGCTGCTGGGGCTGGGCTCGTTGTTTGGCCGGGTCGGCCTGGGCGTCGGCGCGGTGATCGCCGTGCTGCTGGGCAATCCACTGTCCGGGCTGATGAGCGCCCCGGAGATGCTGCCCCGCGGCTGGGGCGCGCTCGGGCAACTGCTGCCGCAGGGCGCCAACGCCACGCTGCTGCGCTCGACGGCGTACTTCGCCGGCGCCGGGGCCAGCACCGCGATCCTGGTGCTCACCGGCTGGGCGGTCGCCGGCGCATTGCTCATCGTTATCGCCGGGATGCGCAACCGGGCATAAACTCCTCGGTCGTGAGCCTCGACAACCAGGATGCGCTGCGCGTACTGCACGCCGCCTTCACCGGAGCGGGGCCCCACGACGGCACGGACCTGATCCGCCGCTTCTATGACCGCTGGTTCGCCATCGACCCCTCGATCCGCGACCTGTTCCCCGCCGACCTGGACGGTCAGCGGGCCGCGTTCGGGCACGCGATGGAGTGGGTGTACGGGGAGCTCGTCGCGCAGCGCGCCCAGGAGCCGGTCGCGTTTTTGGCCCAGCTCGGTCGCGACCACCGCAAATACGGTGTCACCCCAGCGCATTACGACACTCTGCGGCAGGCGCTGTACGCCACACTGCGCAGCCAACTGGCCCACGCCTGGACCGACACCGTCGAACACGCCGCCCACCAATCGCTGAACCTGATCACCGGGGTGATGAGCGGGGCGGCCGACGCCGAGGGCGGGCCGGCCTGGTGGGACGGCACCGTGATCGAACATCACCGGGTCTCCCGGGACCTGGCCGTGGTGCGGCTGCAACTGGACCGGCCGATGCCGTATCACCCCGGCCAGTACGTCAAGGGCGAGATCCCGCAGTGCCCGCGGCGGTGGCGCTACCTGACCCCGGCCATCCCATCGGAGGAGAGCGGCGCCATCGAGTTCCACGTCCGCGCGGTGCTGGGCGGCATGGTCAGCACCGCGATCGTGGGCGAGACCCGGCCCGGCGACCGGTGGCGGCTGTCCAGCCCGCACGGCGCCCTGCACGTCGACCGCGACGCCGGCGACGTGCTGATGGTGGCGGGCAGCACCGGGCTCACACCGCTGCGGACGATCATCATGGACCTGTGCCGCTGGGCGGTGAACCCACGGGTGCACTTGTTCTTCGGTGCCCGGTACCCGTGCGAACTCTACGACCTGCCCACCCTGTGGGAGATCGCCTCGCACAACCCGTGGCTGTCGGTGACCCCGGTGTCGGAGTACACCGGGGACCCGCCGTGGGCCGCCGACTACCCCGATGTGACGCCGCCGCGGGGCCTGCACGTGCGGCAGACCGGGCAGCTGCCCGAGGTGGTGGCCCGGTACGGCGGCTGGGGCGATCGGCAGATCCTGATCTGCGGCGGACCCAACATGGTGCGCGCCACCAAGGCCGCGCTGATCGCCAAAGGCGCTCCGCCGGAACACATCCAACACGACCCGCTGTCGAGCTGAAAGAACTCCGCGATGCAGATCGTCACCCTCCGCGACCCGGCGTCGGCCGTGGCGGCGCAGTTCGTTCCGGGCGCCGGCATGATCGGGATTTCGCTGACCGACGCCGGTGTGGAGCTACTCGGGCAGCGGCGCGGCTGGCGCGCCTACCTCGGCGACGGCAAGACGATGGGCATCCCCATCCTGTATCCGTGGGCAAATCGGTTGGGCGACACCGGCTATACCGTCGATGGGCAGTCGGTGACCGTGACGCCGGGCAGCGGCGGGGTGCGCGCCGACGCCAACGGCTTGCCGATCCACGGCCTGCTGGCCGGCTATCCGGGCTGGCGGGTGACTGCGCAATCGGCGAACGAGCTGCGCGCGGAGCTGGACTTCGGCGCCGACCCGGTCCTGCTGGCCGGCTTCCCGTTCCCGCATCTGCTCAGCGTCGCGGTGACGCTCGCCGAGCGGACGCTGCGGGTGCACACCACCGTGACCGCCACCGCCGACCTACCGGTACCGCTGTGCTTCGGGTTCCACCCGTACCTGCAGCTGCCGGAGACACCGCGGACGCAGTGGCGGATCGACACCCCGGCGATGCGGCACCTGACCCTCGATAAGCGCGGGCTACCGACCGGTGCGACGTCGGAATGGACGCAAACCTCGGAGCTGCTGGGCGACACGGTGTTTGACGACGGCTTCGATCGGGTGGCCGAGCACGCGGTGTTCGC
This sequence comes from Mycobacterium talmoniae, assembly GCF_001854525.1. Lineage (NCBI taxonomy): Bacteria > Bacillati > Actinomycetota > Actinomycetes > Mycobacteriales > Mycobacteriaceae > Mycobacterium > Mycobacterium talmoniae. The sequence continues at coordinate 16,731 of NZ_MLQM01000035.1, read as the reverse complement.
CGTCTCCGGTGGCGACCGGCGTATCGAGGTGCATTTCGAGCAGGGCTATCCGGCCGCGCAGATCTTCGCGCCGGCCGGTGAACAGGTGGTGTGCTTCGAGCCGATGGCCGCGCCCACCGATGCGCTGCGCCGCGGCGGCTACCGGCTCGCCCAGCCGGGCGAGCCGGCGACGGCGACGTTTTCGATTCGGCTCCGCTGAGCGTTGATTCTGCGCCTACCAGACAAACGTGCGAGTAGACACCCTGGTGGACGCAGAGTCAACGGCAAGAAATCAGCGGCGGGGCTGCCAGACCACCACCGCGGTGCTCTTGGGCACCACCGCCAGGTCACGACGCTGGTTGGCCCGCAGCATCTCCATCTCCTCGGACATCTCCTTGAGCCGCGCGCGCAGCGCTTCGACCTGATTGGTCAACTCGATGATCCGTTTGATGCCGGCCAGGTTGACGCCCTCGTCCTGGGACAGCCGCTGCACCTCGCGCAGCAGGTCGACGTCGTGTTGTGAATACCGCCGCCCACCACCGGAACTACGCCGCGGGCTGACCAGGCCGAGCCGGTCGTAGGTGCGCAGCGTCTGCGCGTGCATCCCGGCCAGCTCGGCGGCCACCGAAATCAGAAACGTGCGGGAGTCTTCCTTCTTGCTCATAGCCGATTGCCCGCCCATCCGGCCCTGGGGTCAAAGCCGCTGGACCGTTCGGCGGCCGCGTAGGCCTCCAACGCCTCTTTGGCTGGGCCTTCCAGATCCGGTGGGACGGCGACCTTCACGGTGACCAACAGGTCTCCGTTGCCGCCGCCGCGCTTGGGCACCCCGCGTCCGCGCACCCGCAGGATCCGGCCGTCGGAGGTGCCCTTGGGCACCCGCACCCCGACCTTGCCGTCCAGCGTCGGCACCGACAGTGTGGTGCCCAAGGCCAGTTCGGAGAAGCTCACCGGGACGGTCACGGTCAGGTCATCGCCGTCGCGGCCGAAGACCTTGTCCGGCCGCACATGCACGGTCACGTACAGGTCGCCGGACGGGGCGCCCCGCAACCCGGCCTCGCCTTGGCCGGCCAGCCGAATCCGTTGCCCGTCTTCCACACCCGGCGGGATCCGGACGTTGATGGTGCGGGTGCGGGTCGCCACCCCGGTGCCCTTGCACTCGCCGCAGGGGTGCTCGATGATCGAGCCGCTGCCCCGGCAATCGGTGCAGGGTTCGGAGAAGCCGAACGCGCCCTGGTTGCGGTTGATCACCCCGGAGCCATTACAGGTGGCGCACACTTTCGGGCTGGTGCCCGGCCGCGCGCCGCTGCCGTGGCAGTTGGTGCACGGCGCCGGGCTGGTCAGCCGCAACGGCATGGCCACCCCCTTGGTGGCCTCCAGGAAGTTCAGTTCGGTCTCGGTCTCCAGGTCGTTGCCGCGGCGCGGCCGGCTGCGACGCTGACCGGCGCCGCCGCGGCCGAACAGGTCACCGAACAGGTCACCGATGTTGGCGCCGCCGGTCTGGCCGGCCGCGTCGAACAGATCGTTGAGGTTGAACTCGGCACCGTCGCCGCCCATCCCGAAGCCGCCGAAGTTGCCGCCGCCGGCGCCGCCGTTGAACCGGCGCCGGAAGCCGCCGCCGGCGAACAGCCGGCGGGTCTCGTCGTATTCCTTGCGCTTGGCCGGATCCGACAGCACGTTGTTGGCCTCGGAGACGGCCTTGAACCGCTCCTCGGCCGACGGGTTGTTCGGGTTGCGGTCTGGGTGCAGTTCGGCCGCCAGCTTGCGGTAGGCCCGCTTGATGTCGTCGGCGCTGGCGTCAGGGGCGACGCCTAGCTCCTTGTAGAAGTCCTTCTCGACCCATTCGCGTTGGGCCATCGCGCGTCACCCCCTTACCGTTCTCCAGTCGTTGTTGGTGCACCACCGGGCAGCCGCTAACTGTCCGGCGATTCTGATTCTGCGTCTTGTTCGGCCGATCCCGCGGCGTTACCGGGTGTGTCGGCGTCGGCGGTCGCGGCCGGCTCCTCGTCGGGCACGGTGTCGACCACCCCGACCATCGCGTGCCGCAGCACCTGATCGCCCAGTTTGTAGCCTTGCCGCATCACGGTGCCGATCACCGGGTGGCTGCCGTCGCCCTCGTGCTGCACGGCCTCGTGCAGCAGCGGGTCGAACTCCTCGCCCTCGGCGCCGAACGACACCAGGCCCAGCCCGGTCAGCACCGCGGTCAGGTTGTCCGCGAACGACTTCAGCGGGCCGGATTCCAGGTCACCGTGGCTGCGGGCCCGCTCCAGGTCGTCGACGACGCCCAGCAGTTGGGTCACCACCGACGCCTTCGCGCGTTCGGCGGCCGCCTGCTGGTCGCGTAACGCCCGCTTGCGGTAGTTGGCGAAGTCCGCCTGCACCCGCTGCAGATCGGCGGTCAGCTCGGCGACCCGGTCGACCTGCGCCGCCGAGGCCTCCGACGAAGCCTCGGCGGCCGGCGCTTCCGGCGCCGGCCCGTTGGGGGCCGGCCCGGAAGGCGCCTCGCGCACGGCGCCGGTCTCGGGATCGATGCGACGCTTATCGGTCACCGTTACTGGTTCGTGCGGATTTTGTTCGCTCACTTGGTCTCCTGGTCATCGTCGACCACCTCGGCGTCCACGACGTCGTCGGCGCCGCCGCCGGACCCGTCACCGCCGGCACCGCTGGCGGCCTGCTCGGCCTGGGTGGCCTCGTAGATCGCCTGGCCCAGCGCCTGGGACTCCTGGCCCAGCTTCTCCATCGCGGACTTGATCGCGGAGATGTCGGTGCCGCCCAGCGCGGTCTTCGCCTCGGCGATTGCACCCTCGACCTTGCTCAGCGTGTCCTCGGGGACCTTGGAGCCGCCCTCGGCCTCGCGCTGATCCTTGACGAACTTCTCGGTCTGGTACACCAGCGACTCGGCCTGGTTGCGGACGTCGGCCTCTTCGCGACGCTTGCGGTCCTCCTCGGCGTGCGCCTCGGCGTCCTTGATCATCCGGTCGATCTCCTCCTTGGACAGGCCGGAGCCCTCCTGGATCTTGATCGTGTTCTCCTTGCCGGTGCCCTTGTCCTTGGCGGTGACGTGCACGATGCCGTTGGCGTCGATGTCGAAGGTGACCTCGATCTGCGGGACACCGCGCGGGGCCGGCGGGATACCGGTCAGCTCGAAGCTGCCGAGCAACTTGTTGTGCGCGGCGATCTCGCGCTCACCCTGATAGACCTGGATCTGCACCGACGGCTGGTTGTCGTCGGCGGTGGTGAAGGTCTCGGACCGCTTGGTCGGGATGGTGGTGTTGCGCTCGATGAGCTTGGTCATCACCCCGCCCTTGGTCTCGATACCCAGGGACAGCGGGGTGACGTCCAGCAGCAGAACGTCTTTCACCTCACCCTTGAGCACACCGGCCTGCAGCGCGGCACCCACCGCGACGACCTCGTCGGGGTTGACGCCCTTGTTGGGCTCCTTGCCGCCGGTCAGCTCCTTGACCAGCTCGGTCACCGCGGGCATCCGGGTGGAACCACCCACCAGCACCACGTGGTCGATCGCCGACACCGAGATGCCGGCGTCGGCGATCACCGACTGGAACGGCTTGCGGGTGCGGTCCAGCAGATCCTGGGTGATCTTCTGGAACTCCGCCCGGGTCAGCTGCTCGTCGAGGAACAGCGGGTTCTTGTCGGAGTCGACGGTGATGTAGGGCAGGTTGATCGAGGTCGACTGGCTCGACGACAGCTCGATTTTCGCCTTCTCGGCCGCTTCCCGCAGCCGCTGCATCGCCATCTTGTCCTTGGTCAGGTCGATGCCGCTGGTGCTCTTGAACTTGTCCACCAGCCAGTCGACGATGCGCTGGTCCCAGTCGTCCCCGCCGAGGTGGTTGTCCCCGGAGGTGGCGCGGACCTCGACCACGCCCTCGCCGATCTCCAGCAGCGACACGTCGAAGGTGCCGCCACCGAGGTCGAACACCAGGATGGTCTGTTCCTTTTCGCCCTTGTCCAGCCCGTAGGCCAGCGCCGCGGCGGTCGGCTCGTTGACGATGCGCAGCACGTTCAGGCCGGCGATCTGGCCGGCTTCCTTGGTGGCCTGGCGCTGCGCGTCGTTGAAGTAGGCGGGCACGGTGATGACCGCGTCGGTGATGTCCTCACCGAGGTAGGCCTCGGCGTCCCGCTTGAGCTTCATCAGCACCCGCGCGCTGATCTCCTGCGCGGTGTACTTCTTGTCGTCGATTTCCACCGACCAGTCGGTGCCCATGTGCCGTTTGACCGAGCGGATGGTGCGGTCGACGTTGGTCACCGCCTGGTTCTTGGCCGGCTGACCGACCAGTACCTCCCCGTTGCGGGCAAACGCGACCACCGACGGGGTGGTGCGCGAGCCCTCGGAGTTGGCCACGACTACGGGGTCGCCGCCCTCCAGAACCGAGACGACCGAGTTGGTGGTCCCGAGGTCGATTCCGACCGCACGAGCCATGATGTTTCCTCCCTGATAGACGTATGTGGGGTCTGAGTGGACCGCACTCAAGACTGCCCCTGCGGGCAGGTCGCTGTCAACTCAGCCTTGAGTCTGTCTCACTCAACTTGTCGATGGGGTCAACGGCGCGGGTCACCGGTTTTGTTCCCTTCTCCAAAGTCACGCTGGTTACGCGGTTACTGGGCGCGGTCTCTGCGAGGATATTTTGACTCCCTCCTCGAGGAGACGACCGTGTGAGCACACCACCGAAGCGACGACGTGTCCGATCGATCGCCCGCAAGCTGTGGCTTCCGGTGGCGATCCTCGTCGTGCTCGCCTTCGTCGCGTTCGGGGTGAGCAGGGTTCGGAGCATGTCCGAGGCGATCAGCTACCCGCCGGCCACCGACACCATTGCGCCCACCGTCGTCCCGATCAACCCGAAAAACGTCACCTACCAGGTGTTCGGCGACCTGGGCGGCGCCGGCAAGGTCGTCTACGCCGACCTCGACGGGGCGCCGATCGAGGTCGCCCTGACCTCGCTGCCGTGGTCGTACACGGAGACGACGACGTCGCCGGCGGTGACGTTGAGCCTGGTCACCCAGGTCGACGGCAGCTCGGTGGGGTGCCGCATCCTCGTCAACGGCGAGGTCCGCGACGAACGCACCGTTGCCCACGCCGCCGCCGCGGCGGCCTGCACGGTGACCGCGGCATGACCGCCGCGGCGTCCGAGGCGGACGCGCCCACCGACCACCCGGTCAAGCGCCCGCGGGCGGCCCGGGTGCTGCGCAAGCTGGCCGTCCCGATCGTGCTGTTCTGGGTGCTGGCCGCCGCGGTGACCAACATCTTCGTGCCGACCATCGAGAAGAACACCGCGGAGAACGCCGAGGCCATGGTGCCGCGCGACGCACCGTCGTCGCAGGCGGCGATCCTGCAGGGCCGCGCGTTCGGCGAATCCGACTACACCAGCGCCGGCGTCATCCTGCTGGAAACCCGCGGGCGCAAACTCGGTGAACAGGACCACCGCTACTACGACGAGCTGGTCCGCCGGTTACTCGACGACAAAAAGCACGTCCAGTCGCTGCTGAACCTGTGGGGCAAGCCGACCACGATGTCCGGTCAGCAGAGCGCCGACGCACAGGCCGCGACGCTGACGATCCGCCCCACCGGCGATCTGGGTGACGCCGCGTCGAACCATTCGATCGAGGCCATCCGCGACATCGTGGCGAAAATCCCTAAGCCGGACGGTCTTTCGGTTTATGTCAGCGGGCCGGCGCCGCTGGCGTCGGACACCCTCAGCGCGGCCGACGAAAGCATGGTGACGCTGACGATCGTGACGATCATCATCATCGTCACGATGCTGCTGATCGCCTACCGGTCGGTGACGCGGGCGCTGATCCCGCTGGCGGGGGTGCTGGTCACGTTGGCGACGACGCGCGGCGTCGTCTCCTTCCTGGTCGGCGCCCACCTGATCGGCATTTCGTCGTTCGCCATGAACATGGTGGTGGGCCTGGTGCTCGGGGTGGCGACCGACTACGGCATCTTCTACCTCGGCCGCTACCACGAGGCGCGCCGCAAAGGGTTGGACCGGGAAGCCGCGTACTACGACTCGGTCGCCAACACCTCGCACGTGATCCTGGGGTCGGGTGCGGCCATCTCCGGGGCGACGCTGTGTCTGAGCCTGACCAAGCTGAATTACTTCCGGACCCTGGGTCCGCCGTGCTTCGTGGCGATGATCGTCGCCGTCACGGCGGCGCTGACCCTGGGGCCGGCCCTGCTCACGTTGGGCAGCAAGATCAAATACCTGGAGGAGCCCCGGCCGACGAGTCCGATCTGGCGCCAACTCGGCACGGTGATCGCGCGCTGGCCCATCCCGGTGATGGCGATCGCCGCGCTGGTGCTGCCGCTGTGCATCCTGAATCTCGCCACCTACAAGGTGAGCTACAACGACCGCGACTTCGCCCCGCCCAGTGTCGAATCGGTGAAGGGCTACGTGGCCGCCGACCGGCATTTCCCGAAGAGCCAACTGTCCACCGATGTGCTGTTTGTGCAGGCCGACCACGACATGCGCAACACCACCGACATGATCAGCCTGGACCGGATCGCCAAGAACGTGTTCCGCACCCCGGGTATCGCGATGGTGCAGGGCATCACCCGCCCCAACGGCCGGCCGCTCGAACACGCGTCGCTGCCCTACGCCATGGGGTCGATGGGCACCAAGATCGGTGAGAACATCGGCTTTCTGCGGGATCGCATCGCCGACATGGACACGCTGGCGGCCAACATGGGCGCGACGCTGGAGTCGACGAAGCAGATGGAGGAGGCGACCCGCCGGTTGTCGGTGGGCACCCACCTGTCCTACGAGGCCTCCCGACGGTTGCAGGCCATCACCGACCAGGCCCGCGACCGGATGGCCGACGTGGACGACTTCATCCGGCCGCTGCGCAACTACACCTACTGGGAGCCGCACTGCTACGACATCCCGATCTGCTGGGCGCTGCGCTCGGTGCACGACCTGTCGGACAGCGTCGACCAATTCGACGCAGAGATCGCGGCGCTCACCGACGGCCTGGCCATCGTCGACACGGTGACCCCGCAGATGGTGACCAGCCTGCAGGGCTTGGCCGAGCACATGGCGAAGATGCAGTCGCTGACCCTGGCGCTGCAGAGCACGATGAGCAGCATCGTGCCGCAGTTGGAGACGATGATCCACCCGATGATCGACATGGCGCAGGCATTCGACAACGCGAAGAACGATGATTTCTTCTTCCTGCCGCCGGACGCCTTCGGGACCGAAGACTTCAAAACCGGTCTGGGCGTTCTGATGACGCCCGACGGCAAGGGCGCGCGGTTCATGGTCTTCCACCACGGGGAGGCGATGAGCCCGGAGGGCATCCGGCAGGTGCAGCACGCGGCGGCCGCCGCCCAGGAGGCCATCAAGGGCACATCGCTGTCCGGCGCCAAGCTGCTGTGGGCCGGAGCATCGTCGAATTACCGTGACGTCCAAGCTTTCTCGTTCAACGACCTGATGATCATGATGATGGCGACGTTCGGCCTGGTATTCATCATCGTGCTGGTCATCACCCGGGCGCTGGTCGGCTCGATCATCGTGCTCATCACGGTGATCCTGTCCTTCGCCGGCAGCCTGGGGTTGGCCAGCTTCATCTGGGAGACCTTGCTGGGCATCCAGCTGCATTGGCTGACGATCCCGATCGCCTTCATCGTGCTGGTGGGGGTGGGCTGTGACTACAACCTGCTGCTGCTGTCCCGTTACCGGGAGGAACTCGGCGGCGGCATCCGCACCGGGGTCATCCGCGCGATGGCCGGCTCGGGAAACGTGGTGGTCACCGCGGCCTTCGTGCTGGCCGGCACCATGCTGGCGATGCTGTCCAGCGACGTGGTCAACATCGGGCAGGCCGGTTCGACGATCTGTGTCGGGTTGATCTTCGACATGATGATCGTCCGGCTCCTGCTGGTGCTGCCGCTGGCCCGGCTGCTGGGGCCGTGGTTTTGGTGGCCCACCGGGATCGGGCAGCGGGCTCGCGAGGGCCGGAGCGCGTAACGCACCACCAGCTGGTGTCGCACCGGTGTTACACTGACCGGCGTGCCTACGACTCGTCGCCGACATGCGATTACCGAGACGCCGCCCGTGCAGGCGGCCTTGGACGAGCTGCGCCGCGAGCAGGGCACGGACCGGGTCGACCTCGGCGAGCTTGTGGTGCTGGGCGCCGCGGCAAAGCTCGCATCAATCCGCGCCGCGCGTGATAGCGATGCGAAGCTCCGGCGCCGGCTGGCCGACCGAATACGATCACGCAACCTTCCGGTCGAGGTCGCTGCCGCAGAACGCGCACGCCAGACTGGATGGGTGCGTGGGTGAGCGTCGAGTTGCTGCTCGACAATTCGGCGTTCGTCCGCCTGACATCACCTGCGCTGGCGGAGCAGCGAGCGCACGAGATCGCTGACGCGCTCGAGCACCGCCGCATCGGCGTCTGCCTGCCGTTCCTGCTCGAGGCCGGGTACTCGGCGCGTAGCGCGGCGGATCACGATGAACTGCTGCATGAGCTGATGGCCTTGCCGATGCTGCACATCGACACCGAAGTCGAATCGCGCGCGGTGGACGTGCAGCGTCAACTCGCCCGCGCCGGGCACCATCGCCTTCCGCCAGTCGACCTCATCATCTCGGCGTTGGCCGATCGGCACGGCGTCGGAGTGCTGCACTACGACCACGACTACGACACCCTCGCCACCAGGACCGACCTTCGCTTCGAGAGCGTCTGGCTGGCCAGGCGTGGCAGCCTTTGACGATCAACGACTAACCGCCCGGCCGAGTTGTCGTCCCAGATTCTCGGCACGACGCCGGCCTGTTGCACACTGTCGGCCATGAAAGATCAAGCGATCCTGGATCGTTGGGAGCGGCGTGCGGAGTGGCCGCTGGCGGCGGTGGCCCTGATGTTCCTGGCGAGCTACTCGATCCACGTTCTCGCTCAGTCGGACCGCACCGCCGCCCACATCAGCCACCTGTTAGGTGTGGCGTCGTGGATCGTGTTCACCATCGACTACGCCGTCCGGCTGTGGCTGGCACCGAATCGGCGGCACTGGTTTGTTCGACACCTGCTGGACCTCGCCGTGGTTGCCCTCCCGCTGCTGCGACCGCTGAGGTTGGTGCGCCTGGTGATTCTTTTCAGTGCCTTGCAGCGGGCCGTCGGTAACGCCATCCGCGGTCGCGTCCTGGTCTACACGGTGTCGGGCGCCGTCCTGCTGGTCTACGTGGCCTCCCTGGCCGAATTGCAGGCCGAGCGCCACGATCCCAACACCACGATCGACAGTTTCGGGAACGCGTTGTGGTGTTCGATCACCACCGTCACCACGGTCGGCTACGGCGACGTGTACCCGGTCACCGTCGCCGGGCGGATCATTGCGGCACTGCTGATGATCGGCGGCATGAGCCTGGTGGGGGTGATCACCGCGACCATCGCGTCCTGGATCGTCCAGCGCGTCAACGAAGCAGGCAGCACGGCACGGGAGCTCACCGCCGCGGACATCGCCGAACTCCGGGGTGAAATCCGGGCGTTACGGGAACAGCTCAACGGCGGCGGGTGATCCCTGGACGGCCTACGGGCGCATCGCGTATGCGCCATCGTAGGCCTTGACCTGCGCCCACACCCGGTCGAAACGGCCGGTGTCGGTGACCGGTTTGCGCACCGCAGAGAGCGCCCATTCCTGTTGCTCCGGTGTGGAACTGACCTTGCCGTGCAGCGCGATGGCGTGCCCGGAGAAGTCGCGGATCTGCACGTCGAAGATCTGATCCAGCAGGTCGCGGTCCAGGCCGATCAGGCCGGCTTGTTCCAGGATCAGCTGGCCGTAGACGACCAGCGTGAACAGGTGCCCGACGACGAGAACGAAGTCCAGGTCGCGCTGCTGGTCGGCGTCGGGGGCGGCCGTGGTCAGCAGCGCCTGCAGCGCCTTGGCCTGCTCGTAAAACCGCGCCACGTTGGGGACGTCCAGGGCGTCCTCGTACACCGGGGCCCAGTCCGCGAACTGCACCTTGGAGGCGCCGCGCGCCGGGCCCTGCGCCCAGAAGAACACGTCGTCGGCCGGGTCGTGGCGGGTGCCGATCGCGGGGTATTCGGCGGGGTTGAACAGGTAGTTCGGCATGAACTTCAGGATCTGCGCGACGTTGACGTGCACCGTGCCCTCCAACCGGGGCAGTGCCCCGATCAGCCGGGCCACCTGGGAAAAATAGGTGTTCTTCTCGAAGCCCTTGGCGGCCAGCACATCCCACAGCAAGGTCACCACCGTTTCCCCCTCGGAGGTGACCTTGGACTTGGTGACCGGGTTGAACAGCAGGTAGCGGCGGTCGTCGCGGTGCGCGCTGCGGAAGTAGTCGATGGCGCGGTCGCTGAACAGCTTCATCGCGACCAGCCGGGCGTATGCATCGACAAAGTTGGCCCGCACGTGCGGGAAGTCGGTGACCGGGTTGCCGTACAGGATGCGGTTGTTGGCGTGAGTGATCGCCTCATAGAAGGCGTGCTCGCACATCCCGATCGAGGCGCTGCACAGGTTGAACTTGCCGACGTTGACGGTGTTGAGCGCGGCCGAGAACGCGTCGGGCCCGGTGCACAGGATGTCCTCCTCGCGCACCGGGTAGTCGTTGAGCCGGAAGTTGCTGACATACATCTGGCCGTGCACGACGTTGCCGATCAGCTCATAGTTCTCGTGTGCACTGTCGGCGACGAACCACACGTACCCGTCGGCGCCGTCGACGTCGGCGCGCCGCCCGAACACCGACACCATGCCGGCCACGTTGCCGTTGCCGATGTAGTACTTCTCGCCGGACGCCCGGAAGGCGACACCGTCCTCATCCGAGGGCGATAGCAGCATGTCGGTGTGGTAGATGTCGGCGCCGTGCTCGCGCTCGGAGAGCCCGAACGCCATCACCCCGCCGGCCTCGAGTTGGGCCGCCGCGCGTTCCTTGGCCTTGATGTTGTCGCTTTGCCATGTCGTAGCTGCTCGGATTGAACAACAGCCCGTCAGAACTCGCCATGGCGTGCCCCCTCATCGACGCAGGTCCGGTGCGGGCGAATCTAGCAGCGGGCCCCACCTCCGCGCGCCGGAAATCGTTCGCCGTGGGCTAGCCTTTGCGGCATCCACAACGACAGGAACTCGATGGCTCCCAGCGCACCCGGCTCGGCCGCAGCCGATCCGCTCACCCGTGAGGACGAGGGCTACCACAAGGATCTGCACCCCCGGCAGCTGCAGATGATCGCGCTCGGCGGCGCCATCGGCACGGGTTTGTTTCTCGGCGCCGGCGGGCGCCTGGCCTCGGCCGGCCCCGGCCTGTTCCTCGTCTACGGGATCTGCGGGGCGTTCGTGTTCCTGATCTTGCGGGCCCTCGGCGAGCTGGTGCTGCACCGCGCGTCGTCGGGGTCGTTCGTGTCCTACGCCCGCGAGTTCTTCGGCGAGAAGACGGCGTTCGTGGCGGGCTGGCTGTACTTCCTGAACTGGTCGATGACCGGGATCGTCGACACCACCGCCATCGCGCACTACTTCCACTACTGGCGGTCGTTTCAGGTGATCCCACAGTGGATCCTGGCGCTGATCGCCCTGGTGATCGTGGTGGCGATGAACCTGATCTCGGTGAAGCTGTTCGGCGAGCTGGAGTTTTGGGCGGCGCTGATCAAGGTGGTGGCGCTGTTGACGTTCCTGGTGGTCGGCACCGTGTTCTTGGCCGGGCGCTTCCCGGTCGAGGGCCGCGACACCGGGTTGAGCCTGTGGACCGACAACGGCGGATTCCTGCCGACCGGGCTGCTGCCGCTGGTGCTGGTCACCTCGGGGGTGGTGTTCTCCTACGCCGCGGTCGAACTGGTCGGTACCGCCGCCGGGGAGACCGCGGAGCCGGAGAAGATCATGCCGCGCGCGATCAACTCGGTGGTGGCCCGCATCGCGATCTTCTACGTCGGCTCGGTGGTGCTGCTGGCCCTGCTGCTGCCCTACTCCGCCTACCAAAAGGGCGAAAGCCCGTTCGTCACCTTTTTCTCCAAGATCGGTTTCACCGGTGCCGGCACCCTGATGAACGTGGTGGTGCTCACCGCGGCGTTCTCCAGCCTGAACGCCGGGCTGTATTCCACCGGCCGGATCCTGCGCTCGATGGCGATGAGCGGCAGCGGCCCGCAATTCACCGCACCGCTGTCGAAGAACGGGGTGCCCTACGGCGGTATCTTGCTGACCGCCGCGATCGGCCTGCTTGGGGTGGTGCTGAACGCGGTGGTGCCGGAGGAGGCCTTCGAGATCGTGCTCAACATCGCCGCCCTGGGCGTGATGGCGGCCTGGGCGACGATCGTGGCCTGCCAGCTCAAGTTTCACCGGCTGGCCCACGCCGGGCTCATGTCACGCCCGCAGTTCCGGATGCCGCTGGCGCCCTACAGCGGGTATGCCACCCTGGTGTTTCTGGCCGGTGTGCTGGTGCTGATGCTGAGCGACAAGGAGCGCGGTCCCTGGATTGCCGGCACCTTGATCCTGGCGCTGCCCGCGCTGGTCGGCGGCTGGTACCTGATCCGCCGCCGGGTGGCGGCGAGTTCGCCGCCCGCCCCGCCGCCGGACGGCGATCTCCCGCCCATCGGCGAGCCGGCGGGTTCGGAGGGGCGATGAAGCGCAATCGAAACGCCGACAAGCCGCCGCTGTACGGGATGGCGCTGGTCTTCCTGGCCATCGCGATGGTGGCGGTCACCGCCTATCTGCACGCCAGCTGGTGGTCAGCGATCGGCTACGGGGTCGCGGCCATCACCGCGGTGGCCGGCTTCACCTTGGCCTTCCGCGACTTCTCCTGAGGCGCAGCGCCGAGCGTGCACTCAGGGCGGGAAATCGCTCAAAACACCGCCGTGGATGCACGTTCGGCGCGGGGGTCGCCGTCACTACTGCGTAACCGCGCGTTGGGTGTGACGTAACCGCGCCGCTTTGCCCGGTCCACCAGACGGGGCTATCGTCCACGAATATGGACGACAGTGCCAAGGACCCGGCGGTGGTTCTGCCCTACCTGGTGGGCAGACCGCTAGCCGCCACCGAGGTCTACGAGGCATTCGGCTACCGCAAGTCCGCCTATTACAAGGCCGCGCGCGAGCATCGGCTGATCACCGCCGACAACCTGATCAAAGTCGCCCGGTATTTCGGGTTGAACCCCGTCGACCTGCAGGTTCGGTTCGGATTGATCGACCCGGAAGCGGTCACCCAGTACGTCCAGTCCGATCCCAACCTGCCGAAACTGCGCGACCTTCGCCCCGACCCCACCAGCCCACCCATCTAAACCCCCCATCTAAATAGGAGAGCCGGGAAACACCCTGCCCATGATCAAGACCGCACTCGTCACCGCCACCCTGGTAGCGATCCTGTGCAGCCTGTGGATCCGCCGCGACACCTGGCGCTCCCGGTGGGAGGCGGGCGCGACCCTCAACATCGCGCTGCAGGGCTGCGCGGTGCTGCTGATGTCGCACTGGGCGGCCGCCGCCCTCGGGCCTCCCTTGCATCGCATCTTCGGACTGTGGAACATCCAACACCTGCTCGGCCACATCTGCTGGATCTTCGCGGTGACCGCGATCATCCAGCACGCGCTGACCCGCCTCGTCAACCAAACCCACCTGCGCGGGCTGCTGCGCAAGCACGTCGCGCGCCCGCTGTGGCTGGGCATTCCGCTGCTGCTGGCGGTGTTCATCATCGCCGACGAGAGCCATCACCTCGACCTGTTCTCCGCCCCCGTCAACGACTTCTGGCTCGAGGCCTACTGGTTGGTGCTGGGCGGGCTGCTGATCTACTTGCTCTCCTACGCGGCGCGGGTGCTGCTGATCGCGCGGGCGGACCCCCGCTCCACCGAGACCGTCGACCTGTACCTGATCTCGGCGGGGTTCGGCGTCGCGGCGCACGTGATCCAGATCGGCACGGCCTGGATGGGCGTCGACGTCACGCTGCCGGTCTGGGTGTGCGCGTGCCTGGGCGCGACCGGGTTCGCCTACGGATCGGCCCGCTCCTGGCAGAGCAAGCTTGCCTGGTTCACGCCCGGCAATGGTCCTCGCTCGCAAGCGGTCCCGCCCTACTGAGGGCTTATCCCCCCACTACCGGGCGCGCCATCACGTTGTGCCGGAACCCGTACTGCTGGCCGATGACGCCGCCGGAACGCCGGCCCCCCGTACCGGTGAGCGGGATGCCCCGCAGCAGGCCTTGCGCCGGAGCCGCGGGCGAAGCCCCGCCGGCGGGTGCGGCCGAGGCGGCTGGGCTGACCGCCGGGGTTGCCGTGGCCCAACTGCGCGGCACCGACAAGTTACCGACGGTGCCGGCGTTGCCGACCTGCGCCGACACCCCCGCGGGCGCAGCGGCCCACGTCGAGGCGCCGCCCAGGACTCCACCCAGGCCGGGCACACCCGCCATGGCCTGAGCGCCGGTGCTGGCGCCGGCCGCGGCCGGCATCACGCCTTCCCAGATCTTCATCATGTGCTCCCAGTCGCCCATGTGGTTGAAGACGATGCCAAGGTCGTTGCTGTAGATGGACACCAACTTCTTCCAGACCGCCGATCCGGACGACTCCGACGACCCGTTTAGCAGTCCGTTCCACAGTGTTCCGAGGTTTGCCAGCCCGGAGCTCGACGCGCTGGTGTCGGCGGCGTGAGCGACCGCGGCGGCTTGACCGGCCGGACCCGCCGGGTTGGTGGTCGATGGCGGCGGATCGAAACTCATCAACGTTGACGCGCCCGCCGACGCCGCGGCGTAGCTGTACATCGCGGCGGCATCCTGGGCCCACATTTCGGCGTACTGCGCCTCGGTGGCCGCGATCGCCGGCAAGTTCTGCCCAAAGAAGTTTGTCGCGATCAACATCATCAGCTGGGCACGGTTCGCCGCGATCACCGGCGGCGGCACCGTCATCGCAAACGCCGCCTCATAGGCGCCGGCGGCGGCCTTGGCCTGGACCGCCGTCTGCTCGGCCCGCGCGGCGGTGGCGCTCAGCCACGCCACGTAGGGCGCGGCCGCCGCGGTCATCGACATCGACGCCGGACCCGACCACTGCCCGGCGAGGTCGGAAATCAGCGCGCCGTAGGAGGCCGCCGTGCTGTACAGATCGGCGGCCAACCCGTCCCAAGCCACCGCGGCCGCCAGCATCGGGCCCGACCCCGGGCCCAGGTAGATGCGTCCAGAGTTGACTTCCGGCGGCAGCGCCCCGTAATCCACTAGTTGGTCCCCTCGCATGGTCGACGGCCTCGCTGTCCGGACCCACGCCGCCCGGCATCGCCGGCTGCGCAGTCGCGAACGCGACGCCTTCTGCGGTCGCCCCCGACTATTCACCAACGGTCGACATCAGTCCACTTAAGAAGACTTGAGTAGATTTTTTTACTCTGAAGTTCACTCATACGAACATTCAGAACTTCTAGGTGAACAATGGTCGCTGGAGATGCACTTCGGTCCGCGCAGCGCCTAACGTCACGGGCGAGCGGCTCGCGAGGGCCGCGACACCGGGACCATTGAGGAGAAGCCAACGTGTCGTTCGTGACTACCCAGCCCGAAGCGTTATCGGCCGCGGCCCGCAACTTGGCGGCCATCGGTACCGCGCTGGCCGCCCAAAACGCAGCCGGGGCGGCGCCCACGACGGGAGTGGTCCCCCCGGCCGCCGATGAGGTCTCGGCGCTGATCGCGGCTCAGTTCGCTACCCACGCGCAGATGTATCAGGCGGTCACGGCCCAGGCCACCGCGATTCACGAGATGTTCGTCAACATGCTGGGCTTCGGCGCCGGCTCGTACGCGACCACCGAAGCCATCAACGCCGCGGCGTCCCGCTGAGGAGGGATGAAGTGCTGGATTTCGGTGCCTTACCCCCGGAGATCCATTCGTCGCGCATGTACGCCGGCACCGGGTCGGCGTCGATGATGGCCGCGGCCTCGGTGTGGAATCTGCTGGCCGCCGAGTTGGATTCGGCCGCCACCGACTACGACACCGTCATCACGCAACTCACCAGCGAAGAGTGGCTGGGGCCCGCGTCCACGCAGATGGCCGAGGCCGCCCGACCCTATGTGGCCTGGATGCGCACCACCGCCGCGCAAGCCGAACAGGCCGCCACGCAGGCCCGTGCCGCGGCGGCCGCTTACGAGACGGCGTTCACCGCCACGGTGCCGCCCCAGTTGATTGGGGCCAACCGCGCCCAACTGGCCCAGGCGGTCGCGACCAACGTCCTCGGCCAAAACACGCCGGTGATCACCCAACTCGAGGCGCAATACGGCGAGATGTGGGCCCAAGACGCCAGTGCGATGTACGGCTATGCCGCCCAGACCGCCCCGGCCGCCCGAGTGACGCCGTTCACCGAGCCGGCGCAGACCACCAACCCCGCCGGCGGGGCGCTGCAGGCCGCGGCGGTCAGCAAGGCCGGGGGCACATCGGCCGGTACGGGCGCGGAGTCGGCCCAGTCGCGGCTGCTGTCGTCGGTGCCCCGCGCGCTGCAGAACCTCGCGTCGCCGGCGGCGTCCGATACGGGCCTCCCGTCGCTGCCGGAGTTGTTGGAACAAAATCCGTTGTTCGACCTGTGGGCGGAATACGCCAGCCCTGCCCAGAACACCCTGGCGATGCTGTATCGCGCCACCGGCATGTCGACCCACTTTTTGTCGTTGTCGAAAGCTGTGGCACCGGCGGCCGCCAAGGCCGCCAGCGACGGGGCCAAGGCCGCGGCGGGCGGACCCGGGCTCGGGGGGGTGGATCTTTTTCACATTGGGAGCTGGCGACCGCCTGATCGGTGGTGGAGAGGGGCGTTGGCGGAAGCTGTTAGGAGCACGATGATTGCGTCGGACGGGGTTGGGGGGGGGGGGGCGGGGGTG
>NZ_MLQM01000034.1:2748-35581 GCF_001854525.1 Mycobacterium talmoniae | reverse complement strand
GGGGAGAGGACCACGCCCTGGTGGCGTGCTTTGCCTTTGCCGCCGCGGTCCCGGCGGGGTGGCGGGTGATCGGGCGGGTGCTCGACGGCCCGGCCCGGGTGCTCGTCGACGGTCGGGAGTGGGACGGTTATCGGGGGTGGCAGTCGTTCGACGGTTAAGGTGAATCGCTGTGCTCACCCCACCGCGATTCACCGTCTGCCACCGCCCTGGCCGGGGCAGCCTGCCGGCGAAGGGCCGGTCGTGACCGCCCGGCCGTTGACCGAACTCGTCGAGCAAGGCTGGGCGGCGGCGCTGCACCCGGTGGCCGATCAGGTCGCCGCCATGGGGCAGTTTCTCCGCGACGAGATCGCCGCCGGGCGCCGCTACCTGCCGGCCGGGCCGAACGTGTTGCGCGCCTTCACCACCCCGTTCCATCAGGTGCGGGTGCTGATCGTCGGTCAGGATCCCTACCCGACACCCGGGCATGCGGTGGGGCTCAGCTTCTCGGTGGCCCCCGAGGTGCGGCCGCTGCCGCGCAGCCTGGCCAACATCTTCACCGAGTACACCGCCGACCTGGGGCATCCGCAGCCGTCGTGCGGGGATCTGACACCGTGGGCGCAGCGCGGGGTGCTGTTGCTCAACAGGGTGCTGACCGTGCGGCCCGGCAACCCGGCCTCGCACCGCGGCAAGGGCTGGGAGAAGGTCACCGAGTGCGCGATCCGGGCGCTGGTGGACCGCGAACAGCCGATGGTGGCCATTCTGTGGGGCCGCGACGCGTCGACCCTGAAACCGATGCTGGCCGGTCCCTGTGTCGCGATCGAATCGCCGCATCCCTCGCCGCTGTCGGCGTCGCGCGGGTTTTTCGGGTCGCGGCCGTTTAGCCGCGCCAACGAGCTGCTGACCCAGATGGGCGCCGAACCGATTGACTGGCGGCTGCCGTAGGAGCCGCGTCACGGCGGATGTGGACCATCTTTGGGGCTGGTTTGGTCTGGATATAGACTAATCGCGGCTATGATTGGCGTATGACGATTGCCGCGACTCCTGTTCCGTTGTCAGAGGCCAAGGCCCGGCTATCGGAATTGGCCAGGCGGGTGCGCCAGCAACATGAGCGCATCACCTTGACCCGCAACGGGGAAGCCGAGGCCGTCCTGCTTTCAGTGGATGACCTCGAAGGGATGGAAATGACGCTGGAAATCCTCGGCGACGCCGAGGCGGTCGCGCGCATCTCCGAGAGTCTGGCAGCGCTGGGACGTGGCGAGCCCGGCGCTGACCTGGCCACCGTTCGTCAGGATCTGGCGCGACGTCGCGCTACCGGCGCGTGACGGAATCTGCCGAGCCTTACCAGGTCCGGTTTCAGCCTGCCGCGCGAAGCGCGATTACCGAACGTCTACCAGAGGCGGTCGCGGCCGCCGTGCTCGAATTCTGTGATGGCGCGCTTGCCGCCAATCCGCGGCGGGTCGGCAAGCCGTTGTTCGGGCCGCTCGCCGGCTGCCATGGTGCCCGTCGCGGCACCTATCGCATCGTCTACCGCATTGACGACGACAACCGGGTAGTCCACGTCCTCGATATTGACCATCGATCGCAGATCTATCGCCGCCCGCAGCCGTGACGGCCAGCGGAATCACAGAGAGACGTCAGCGAGCGTGCGCAAAAACGGTGCTCACCTCGGCGTGTCGGCCGGGGACACGCACGCTCGCGGGGGAGAAGGGCCCCTAGCCGCGGGTGACTTTACCGGCCTTGATGCAGGAGGTGCAGACGTTGAGCCGCTGCTTGTTGCCGCCGGGGCGGGTCACGGCGTGCACGGTCTGGATGTTGGGGTCCCAGCGCCGGCTGGTCCGGCGGTGCGAATGCGACACCGACTTGCCAAAGCCGGGGTGCTTCCCGCAGATATCGCACACGGCAGCCATAACTGAACTCCTCGAACGTCTGCTTGAGGGCCAACGACCCTAAGGGTGACCCGACAACCCGATAAGGATAGCCGCCGCGGCGGGCAAGTGCCAAAACGATCAACAGCCGGCCCCGACCTTATGACCAGTGCTGTCGGCGTCACTGGCTAGGCTGGCGCCCATCGGAGGCGCGAGGAGGTGGGGCATTGGTGAGACGGTCGGAACGGCTGTTGGACGCGGCCGCCCTGCGTGATTGGGCCCACACCGCGGTCGGTGACCTGATCACCCACACCGACGAGATCAACCGGCTCAACGTCTTCCCGGTCGCCGACGCCGACACCGGCATCAACATGCTGTTCACCATGCGATCGGCGCTGGCCGAAGTCGGCACTGCGGCCGGCTCAGGGGACGTGGCCCAGGTCGCGGCCGCGCTGTCGGTGGGCGCCATCCACGGCGCCCGCGGCAACTCCGGGGTGATCCTGTCCCAGATTCTGCGCGGCCTGGCCGACGTCACCGCCGGCGCGGCCGCCGACGCCGGCGGCGAACTGCCCGACATCAACCCCGCCGTGCTCGGGGCGGCGCTGCGCCACGGCGTCGCCCTGGTCGTCGCCTCGATGGGCGGTCAGGAGGTCCCGGGCACCATCGTCTCGGTGCTGCGGGCGGCCGCCGAGGCCGTCGAACACTGCGCCAGCGACGGGGAGGACCTGCCCGCCGCGGTCACCGCCGCCGGCGACGCCGCGGCCGTCGCGCTGGAAAAAACCCCCGAGCAGCTCGCGGTGCTCGCCGACGCCGGCGTGGTGGACTCCGGCGGGCGCGGCCTGCTGGTGCTGCTCGACGCGCTCAGCTCGACGATCACCGGGCGCGCCCCGGCCCGCACCGTCTACGAACCGGCGCCGCGGGCACCGCAGCCGGAGACCCCCGCCGAGGCCCCCGGCCCGCAATTCGAGGTGATGTACCTGCTGCACGGCTGTGACGCCGCGGCGGCCGACGTGCTGCGCGACCGGCTGCAGCAGCTCGGCGAGTCGGTGGCGATCGCCGCCGCGGGCGCCGGCGCCGACGGCTATTCGGTGCACGTGCACACCGACGACGCCGGGGCCGCGATCGAGGCGGGGCTGGCCTTCGGGCGCCCCAGCCGCATCCAGATCTCGGCGTTGATGCCCGGCGCGAGCGGGCTACCGCCGGGCAGCTGGGCACGGGAGCGGGCGGTGCTGGCCGTCGTCGACGGCGACGGCGCCGCCGCGCTGTTCGGCGGGGAGGGCGCCTGCGTGCTGCGCCCCGACCCCGACGCCGCCGACCCGACCATCGTCAGCGCGCATCAGCTGCTGCGCGCTGTGGTCGACACCGGGGCCGCGCAGGTGATGGTGTTACCCAACGGCTACGTGGCCGCCGAGGAGCTGGTCGCGGGGTGCACCGCGGCCATCGGCTGGGGCATCGACGTGGTGCCGGTGCCCACCGGATCCATGGTGCAGGGCCTGGCCGCGCTGGCCGTGCACGAGGCCGACCGCCCGATGGTCGACGACGGGTACACCATGGCGCGGGCGGCCGGCGCCGCCCGGCACGGGTCGGTGCGCATCGCCACCGAGGAGGCGCTGACCTTTGCCGGGGCGTGCCGACCCGGTGACGGACTGGGCATCGCCGGCGACGAGGTGTTGATCGTGGCCGACGACGTCGCCGCGGCGGCGATCGGCCTGATCGACCTGCTGTTGGCCGCCGGCGGTGAGCTGGTGACGGTGCTGGTCGGTGACGGCCTCACCGCGACGGTGGGCGGGATCCTGGAAGCCCATGTGCACGACCATCATCCGGGAACCGAGCTGGTGTCCTACACCACCGGGCACCGCGGCGACGCGCTGTTGATCGGGGTCGAGTAGCCGTGGTGGGGCTCGGAGACCGGCTGGACTACGTGGTGGGCGCCCGCTCCGCCGACCGGCTCAACGAAGTCTTCGGTATCCGGACCGTCGACGATCTGCTGCGGCACTATCCGCGCAGCTACGTCGAGGGCGCGACGGTGCGCGGCGCCGACGACGAGCGGCCCCCCGCCGGCGAACACATCACCATTGTCGACACCATCACCAACGCCGTGATGCGGGACATGACGAAACGCAAGGGCCAGTATCTGGTCATCACGGTGGGCAGCGGCCGAAACAAGGTGACCGCCACCTTCTTTAACGCCAAGGGCCTCAAATACAAGCTCACCCGCGACACCAAGGTGATGCTGTCCGGGGAGGTCGGCTTCTTCCGGGGGGCCATGCAACTGACCCACCCGGACTTCCTCATCCTGGATTCCGGCCCGAAGAACTTCGGCAGCGACGCGCTGCGGAACATCGCCGAGGCGTCGCAGGCGATCAGCGGGGAAGTGCTGCAGTCGGAGTTCGAACGCTCCTGCTACCCGATCTATCCGGCCAGCACCAAGCTGCAGAGCTGGGACATCTTCGCCTGCGTGCGCCAAGTGCTCGAGGTGCTCGACCCGGTACCCGATCCGTTGCCGGAGGCGTTTCGCGCCGAGCACGGGCTCATCGGTGAGCAGGAGGCGCTGCGCGCCATCCACCTCGCGGAAAGCGAGGCCGAGCGCCAGCGGGCCCGCGACCGGCTCACGTTCGATGAAGCCGTCGGCCTGCAGTGGGCGTTGGTGGGCCGCCGCCACGGCGAGCTGGCCCGGTCCGGGCCCGCGGCACCGCACCGGTCCGATGCGTTGGCGGGACAATTGTTGCGCCAGTTGCCGTTCGAGTTGACCGACGGTCAGCGTGCGGTGCTCGAGGTGCTGCACCGCGAAATCGGTGCCACCCGCCCGATGAACCGGCTGCTGCAGGGGGAGGTCGGCTCCGGGAAAACCATTGCGGCGGTGGCGGCGATGCTGCAAATGGTCGACGCGGGGTACCAGTGCGCACTGCTCGCGCCGACGGAAGTCCTTGCCGCCCAGCATGTTCGATCCATCCGTGACGTGCTGGGCCCATTGGCGATGGGGGGTCAGCTGGGCGGCGCCGACGACGGCATCCAGGTGGCGCTGCTGACCGGCTCGCTGTCGCCGGCGCAAAAGAAGCAGGTTCGCGCCGAGATCACCAGCGGTCAGGCCGGGATTGTGGTGGGCACCCACGCGCTGCTGCAGGACGCGGTGGAGTTTCACCGGCTGGGCATGGTGGTGGTCGACGAACAGCACCGGTTCGGGGTCGAGCAGCGAGACCAATTGCGCGCCAAGGCACCCGACGGAATCACCCCGCATCTGCTGGTGATGACCGCGACGCCGATACCGCGCACGGTCGCGCTGACCGTCTACGGCGACCTGGAGACCTCGACGTTGCGCGAACTGCCGCGCGGACGCCAGCCGATCACCACCAACACGATCTTCGTCAAGGACAAACCGGCCTGGCTGGACCGGGCCTGGCAGCGGATCCGCGAGGAGGTCGCCGCCGGGCGCCAAGCCTATGTGGTGGCCCCCCGCATCGACGACACCGACAGCGCCGAGGAGGAGGGCAGACCCTCGGCCACCGCCGCCGAGCTGTTCGCCCGGCTGGGCTCGGGCGAGCTGGCCGGGTTGCGGCTGGGCCTGATGCACGGACGGCTGTCCGCCGAGCAGAAGGACGCCGCCATGGCGGCGTTTCGGGCCGGCGACACCGATGTGCTGGTCTGCACCACGGTGATCGAGGTCGGTGTCGACGTGCCCAACGCCACCGTCATGGTGGTGATCGACGCCGACCGGTTCGGCGTCAGCCAGTTGCACCAGTTGCGTGGCCGGATCGGGCGGGGCAGCCATCCCAGCCTGTGCCTGCTGGCGACCTGGGCTTCGGAAGGATCCAAGGCGGGCCAGCGGCTGCGGGCGGTGGCGAACACGCTGGACGGGTTCGCGTTGGCCGACCTGGACCTCAAGGAACGCCGCGAAGGTGATGTGTTGGGCCGCAGCCAGTCCGGCCGGGCCATCACCTTGCGGCTGCTGTCGCTGGCGGACCACATCGACATCATCGAAGCCGCCCGCGATTTCTGCACCCGCGCCCACCAGAGCAATCCCGCCGATGCTGGGTTGGCGCTGCTGGCGGCGCGCTTCATCGACAGCGAACGCATCGAATACCTGGACAAGTCATGAACCGCAAAGCGCTGCTGTGGCTTTCGGCGCTGGCCTTACTCGCGGTAGTGGTCGCCTATCAGGTGGTGGCCGCGGCGGGCAACCACGCCAACGAGTTCCGCGCCCGGGCCGGTGTTCCGACCGTGCACGCCGGAGCCGACGTGCTGGCCGGAATCACCGTGGTCCCGGCCCGCACGCATCGCTACGGCTACCACCGCGCGGCCTACGGCGACGCCTGGGATGACGACACCGACGCACCCGGCGGCCACAACGGGTGCGATACCCGCGACGACATCCTGGCCCGCGACCTGGTCGACAAGACGTTCGTGTCGACCAAACGCTGTCCCCACGCGGTGGCCACCGGCACCCTGCACGACCCCTACACCAACGCCACCGTCGCGTTCCGGCGCGGCGCCCAGGTCGGGGCGTCGGTGCAGATCGACCACATCGTGCCGCTGGCGTTGGCCTGGGACATGGGCGCCGACGCCTGGCCGTTCCCGAGGCGGTTGCGGTTCGCCAACGACCCGGCCAACCTGCTGGCGGTGCAGGGGCAAGCCAACCAGGACAAGGGCGACGCGCAGCCCGCGCTGTGGATGCCGGCCAATACCGCGTTTTGGTGCCAGTACGCGATGCAGTTCATCGCGGTGCTGCGCGGCTACGCGCTGCCGGTCGATGCGCCCTCGGCGGCGGTGCTGCGCCGGGCGGCGGCCAGCTGCCCGACCGGGTAGGTACCTGGCCGCGAGCAGACGTAAAAGCCCCCAAATCGGTGGAGATTTGGGGGCTTTTACGTCTGCTCGGCGGAACTAGCCGGCGTAGGTCAGCGGGTCCTCGCGGAACCGGGTGCCGTCGTTGAGCCCGTTGAGGGCGTCCATGTGCTCGGCGGCCAACTCGAAATCGAAGACGTCGAGGTTGGCCGCGATGCGCTGCGGGTCGGTCGACCGGAACACCACCGCGTTGCCCAGCTGCACATTCCACCGCAGCAGCACCTGTGCGGGGGTGCGGCCGTACTCACCGGCCACCGAGGTCACCGTCGGGTTGTCCAGCAGCCGGCCGACACCGAACGGGCTGTAGGCCTGGGTGACGATGTTGTGGCTGGCGTTGGCGCTGCGCAGCTCGGCCTGGTTGAGCAACGGGTGCAGCTCGATCTGGTTGACCGCCGGCGTCTCGAAGCTCAGGTCGATGACGTCGGACAGCTGCTCGTCGGTGAAGTTGCACACCCCGATCGAGCGGGCGTGGCCGTCACCGCGCAGTTGGATCAGCCCGCCGAAGCTGTTCACGTACTCGCCCAGCGGCGGGGCCGGCCAGTGGATCAGGTACAGGTCGACGTAGTCGAGCCCGAGCCGCTGCAGGCTGGCGTCACAGGCCCGCTGCGAGGCCTCGAAGCCCTGGTCGGCGTTGGCCAGCTTGGTGGTGACGAACAGCTCGGCGCGGGGAATGCCCGACGCCGCGATCGCCCGGCCGACGCCGGCCTCGTTGCCGTAGACCGCGGCGGTGTCGATGGACCGGCAGCCCACTTCCAGCGCCGCGGACACCGCGCGTTCGGCGTCGGCATCGGAGAGTTCACCGACGCCGACACTGAGCACCGGCAAGGTGTTCTCGTCGTTGAGACCGATGCTCGGGACAGCGGCGTCCGCACCAGACGTCATCTCACCTGCCTGTGTAGTTGAAGGTTCGTGGATCGGGGCCCCGTCGGGTGCCGTCGTCGAGCGAGGATATCGAAGCCATCTCCTCGGTGCCGAGTTCGAAATCGAACACGTCGAAGTTGCTCTTGATCCGCTCAGGATGGACCGACTTGGGGATCACGATATTACCGAGTTGGATATGCCACCTAATCAGCACTTGGGCCGGGGTTCGACCGCACGCGTGTGCGACGGCGGTGATCGTGGGATGCGACAGCAGCTCGCCCTGGCCCAGCGGCGCCCACGCTTCGGTGGCGATGCCCAGCTGGGCGTGTGTTTCCCGAAGCGCGGTCTGCGGAAACCGGGGATGCAGCTCCACCTGGTTGACCGCGGGCACGATCCCGGTGGCGTCGATGAGCGCCCGCAGGTGTTCGGGTTCGAAATTACTGACCCCGATGGACCGGATCCGGCCCTGGTCGCACAGGTGCGCGAAGGCCTTGAAGGTCTCCACGAACGTGCCCTGCTGCGGGCACGGCCAATGGATCAGGTACAGATCCAGGTAGTCGACGCCGAGGCGGTTCATGCTGGCGTCGAACGCCGCCAGGGTGGCGTCGTAGCCCTGATCGGCGTTCCACAGCTTGGTGACCAGGTAGACCGCCTCCCGCGGCAGGCCCGAACCGGCGATCGCGGCGCCGGTCTGGCGCTCGTTGCCGTACAGTGCCGCGGTGTCGATATGGCGATAGCCGACCCGCAGCGCGGTGGCCACCGCCTGCTCGGTGTCGTCCGGCGGAATCTTGTAAACGCCGAATCCAACGGCGGGAATCGAATTACCGTCGTTGAGCGTGACTAAGGGAGCAGTCATGACACAGAGTGTGCCAGGCACGCGGTCCGCGCAGTCGGCGTCGCGGCCGAGGCGGTGGGCGGGCCGGCTGTACCGCCCCGCGACCAGTGTGGGCCTGAAGGTCATGCCCTGGATCCCGCCCGGGGTCAAGTGGCTGATGGCCGGCGGGCGGTCGGTCACCATCGACGGCAACACCTTGGACCGCACGTTGCAGGTGATGCTGGCCGGGCAGCGGGCGATGGGCATCAACGGCCTGATCATCGGCGGCGACCCGGTGGTGTCCCGCACCCAGCTGCGGCAGCTTTGCCAGGCGATGGGCGGCGGCCAGATCCACGTCGCGGTCGCCGACCTGACGCTGCCCGGACCCGCCGGTGAGATCGCCGCCCGCCATTACCGTCCGCCCGGCGCGGACCCCGCGCCGCTGCTGGTGTTCTACCACGGCGGCGGATTCGCCATCGGCGACCTGGACACCCACGACGCGTTGTGCCGGCTGGCCTGCCGCGACGCCGGCATCCACGTGCTGTCGATTGACTACCGGCTCGCGCCCGAGCATGCCGCCCCGGCCGCCGTCGACGACGCCTACGCCGCGTTCGGCTGGGCGCACGCCCACGCCGCGGACCTGGGCGCGGTCCCGGGCCGGGTCGCGGTCGGCGGCGACAGCGCCGGGGCGAACCTGGCCGCCGTGGTGGCCCGGCTGGCCCGCGACGCCGGCGGCCCGGCCCCGGTGCTGCAGTGGCTGCTGTATCCGATCACCGACGCCACCGCCCAGACCCGGTCGCGCACCCTGTTCGGGGACGGCTTCCTGCTGACCAAGCGCGACATCGACTGGTTCCAGGACCACTACCTGGACGGCTCCGGGGTGGCGCCGACCGACCCGCGGGTGTCGCCGCTGCTGGCCGAGGACCTGTCCGGGCTGGCGCCGGCGCTGATCGCCACCGCGGGGTTCGATCCGCTGCGCGACGAGGGGGAGCAGTACGCGGCCGCGCTGCGCGCCGCCGGCACGGCCGTCGACCTGCGCAGCATGGGCTCGCTGTGCCACGGGTTCGCCAGCCTGTTCCCGCTGGGCGGGGACAGCGCCGTCGCGACGGCGGAGTTGATCTCGGCGCTGCGCGCGCACCTCAGCCGGGACTGAACGGGCCAGGTCGGCGCCGGTACTCTGGTAACGCCGTCGTCGGCACACGCCGCGACCGTCCCCGCAACCAGTACACGAGGATCAGCGAACCTGTGGCAAACAAACCCAAACGCCCCGCGCGCTTCGACCTGCAGGCCGCCGGTCGCCGGCGCAATCTGATCATCCAGATCTCCCTCGTCGCGCTCGTCGTGATCTTCGCGGTGGCGGTGGTCGGCTACATCGTCTACAAGAAGCCGCCCACCGGGGACCGGGCGGTGCGGGTGACCTCGGAGAAGCTGATCAAGGACGACAGCGGCGAGCCCAAGGCGGTCATCACGTTCTACGAGGACTTCCTGTGCCCGGCGTGCGGCAACTTCGAGCGGGCGTTCGGCCCGACGGTGTCCCGGCTCATCGACATCGGGGCCATCGCCGCCGACTACCACATGGTCGGCATCCTGGACCGGGCCGCCAGCGACCACTACTCCTCCCGCGCGGGGGCGGCGGCCTACTGTGTCGCCGACGAGAACATCGACGCCTTCCGGCGGTTCCACACCGCGCTGTACACCGAGCAGATCCAGCCCGCCGAGGTCGGCGGGAACTATCCGGACGACACCCGGCTGATCGAAATCGCCCGCCAGGCCGGCGTGATCGGCCATGTTCCGGACTGCATTCACAGCGGCAAATACCTCAAGATGGTCAAAAACATGGCCAAGGTCGCCGAGATCCACGCCACCCCGACGGTCCGGATCAACGGCGCGGACTACAAGTGGTCGACACCGGACGCGCTGGTCGCCAAGATCAAGGAAATCGTCGGCGACGTGCCGGGTCTCGAGTCGGTGGCGGCCCGGCAGGCATCGTGACCGACACGGTGTCGGTGTCCGCGCCGACCAAGGTATCCGGCGACCCGGCGCCGGGCGTGTCGGTCGCCGCGCTGAGCGCCTGGTGGGTGCTGATCGCCGGGGTGATCGGGCTGATCGCCTCGGTGACCCTGACGGTGGAAAAGATCCGGTCGCTGGCCGACAAAGGCTATGTGCCGTCGTGCAATATCAACCCGGTGCTGTCCTGCGGGTCGGTGATGGTCACCCCGCAGGCGTCGCTGCTGGGCTTCCCCAACCCGCTGATCGGGATCGCGGCGTTCACCGTCGTGGTCGTCACCGGCGTGCTGGCGGTGACGAAAGTGCTGCTGCCGCAGTGGTATTGGGTCGGCATGGCGACCGGGACACTGGTCGGCGCGGGTTTTGTGCACTGGCTGATCTACCAAAGCCTGTATGAGATCGGCGCGCTGTGCCCGTACTGCATGGTGGTGTGGTCGATCACCATCCCGCTGCTGGTGGTGTTCGCAGCTATTGCAGA
Source organism: Mycobacterium talmoniae (assembly GCF_001854525.1). Taxonomy (NCBI): domain Bacteria; kingdom Bacillati; phylum Actinomycetota; class Actinomycetes; order Mycobacteriales; family Mycobacteriaceae; genus Mycobacterium; species Mycobacterium talmoniae. Next base: position 24,738 of record NZ_MLQM01000034.1, on the reverse strand, counting down.
TCAACCGATCCGTGGACACAAAACTTTGCAGGTTTTGCACCGGTGGCGATGGACGCTGACTGCGTTATGGTTCATCGCGTTGATCATGTTGATTTTCATTCGATTTCAGGATTACTGGTCGACGCTGATTTAAAGGGGTGCCCTGTGATCTCCAAAGTGCTGGTCGCCAACCGTGGCGAGATCGCCATCCGCGCGTTCCGGGCCGCCTACGAACTGGGTGTGGGCACCGTCGCGGTCTATCCGTACGAGGACCGCAACTCGGTGCACCGCTTGAAGGCCGACGAGTCGTATCAGATCGGCGAGGTGGGCCACCCGGTGCGGGCCTATCTGTCGGTCGACGAAATCGTCGACACCGCACGCCGTGCCGGCGCCGACGCGGTGTATCCGGGGTATGGCTTCTTGTCGGAGAATCCCGAGCTGGCCTCGGCGTGTGCGGCGGCCGGCATCACGTTTGTCGGGCCGAAAGCCGAAGTGCTGGAGCTGACCGGCAACAAGTCCCGGGCGATCGCGGCCGCACGGGAGGCCGGGCTGCCGGTGCTGAGCTCGTCGGCGCCGTCGGCGTCGGTGGACGAGTTGTTGGCGGCGGCGGCCGACATGGCGTTCCCGGTGTTCGTCAAGGCCGTCGCCGGCGGCGGGGGCCGCGGGATGCGTCGGGTCACCGAAATCGGCGCGCTGGCCGAAGCGATCGAAGCCGCCAGCCGGGAGGCCGAATCGGCGTTCGGGGACGCAGACGTCTACCTCGAGCAGGCGGTGATCAACCCGCGCCACATCGAGGTGCAGATCCTGGCCGATAACCACGGCAACGTGATCCACCTCTACGAGCGGGACTGCAGCGTGCAGCGCCGCCACCAGAAGGTCGTCGAGCTGGCGCCGGCGCCGAACCTGGATCCGGCGCTGCGGGAGAAGATCTGCGCCGACGCGGTCGCGTTCGCCCGCCACATCGGCTACAGCTGCGCGGGCACCGTCGAGTTCCTGCTCGACGAGCGCGGCCACCACGTGTTCATCGAGATGAATCCGCGGATCCAGGTGGAGCACACCGTCACCGAGGAGATCACCGACGTCGACCTGGTCTCCTCCCAGTTGCGCATCGCCGCCGGGGAATCCCTGGCCGATTTGGGGCTGAGCCAGCAGGCGATCGCCCCGCACGGCGCGGCGCTGCAGTGCCGGATCACCACCGAGGACCCGGCCAACGGGTTTAGGCCCGACACCGGCCGGATCAGCGCCTATCGCAGCCCGGGCGGGGCCGGCATCCGGCTGGACGGCGGCACCAACCTGGGCGCGGAGATCAGCGCCCATTTCGACTCCATGCTGGTCAAATTGACCTGCCGGGGCCGCGATTTCACCACCGCGGTGAACCGGGCCCGCCGTGCGATCGCCGAGTTCCGGATCCGCGGGGTGTCGACGAACATCCCGTTTCTGCAGGCGGTGCTCGACGACCCGGATTTCCAGGCCGGCCGCGTCACCACGTCGTTCATCGACGAGCGCCCGCAGCTGTTGACCGCGCGGTCCTCGGCGGACCGCGGCACCAAGATCCTCAACTACCTCGCCGACGTCACCGTCAACCAGCCGCACGGCGCCCGGCCGTCGGCGGTGTACCCGCACGACAAGCTGCCGGAGATCGATCTGGACGCCCCGCCGCCGCCGGGATCCAAACAACGGCTGGTGCAGCTGGGGCCGGAGGGTTTCGCCCGGTGGATGCGGGAGAGCCGGGCGGTCGGGGTGACCGACACCACGTTCCGCGACGCGCACCAGTCGCTGCTGGCCACCCGGGTGCGCACCAGCGGGCTGCTGAAGGTCGCGCCGTACATCGCCCGGCTGACCCCGCAGCTGTTGTCGATGGAGTGCTGGGGCGGGGCGACCTACGACGTGGCGTTGCGGTTCCTCAAAGAGGACCCGTGGGAGCGGCTGGCCGCGCTGCGCGAAGCGCTGCCCAACATCTGTCTGCAGATGCTGTTGCGGGGCCGCAACACCGTCGGCTACACGCCGTATCCGGAGTTGGTGTGCTCGGCGTTTGTGGAGGAGGCCACCGCGACGGGTGTGGACATCTTCCGCATCTTCGACGCCCTCAACAACGTCGAGTCGATGCGCCCGGCGATCGATGCCGTACGCGAAACCGGTTCGGCCGTCGCCGAAGTCGCGATGTGCTACACCGGCGACCTGTCCAACCCGGACGAGCAGATCTACACCCTGGACTATTACCTCAAGCTGGCCGAGCAGATCGTTGACGCCGGGGCGCACGTGCTGGGTATCAAGGACATGGCCGGGCTGCTGCGGGCACCGGCGGCCACCACCTTGGTCGCCGCGCTGCGCAGCCGGTTCGACCTGCCGGTGCACGTGCACACCCACGACACCCCCGGGGGCCAGCTGGGCACCTATGTGGCGGCCTGGCAGGCCGGGGCCGACGCCGTCGACGGCGCCGCCGCCCCGATGGCCGGCACCACCAGCCAGCCGGCCCTGAGCTCGATCGTGGCCGCCGCCGCCCACAGCGAGTACGACACCGGGCTGTCGCTGAGCGCGGTCTGCGATCTGGAGCCGTACTGGGAGGCGCTGCGCAAGGTGTACGCGCCGTTCGAATCCGGGCTGCCCGCCCCGACCGGACGGGTCTATCGCCACGAGATTCCGGGCGGCCAGTTGTCCAATCTGCGCCAGCAGGCGATCGCGCTGGGGCTCGGTGACCGCTTCGAGGAGATCGAAGAAAGCTACGCCGCCGCGGACCGCGTGCTGGGCCGGCTGATCAAGGTCACCCCGTCGAGCAAGGTGGTGGGGGATCTGGCGCTGGCGCTCGTCGGCGCCGGGATCAGCGCCGACGAATTCGCCGCCGACCCAGCGCGATTCGACATCCCCGAGTCGGTGATCGGCTTTCTGCGCGGGGAGCTGGGGGATCCGCCCGGCGGCTGGCCCGAACCGCTGCGCAGCACCGCGTTGGCCGGCCGGGGCCCGGCCCGACCGGTACAGGCGCTGTCGGCCGAAGACGAGGCCATCCTGGCCTCGGCGGGTCCGAAACGGCAGGCCACCCTCAACCGGCTGCTGTTCCCCGGCCCGACCAAGGAGTTCGAGGCGCACCGGGAGACCTACGGCGACACCTCGCAGCTGTCGGCCAACCAGTTCTTCTACGGGCTGCGGCACGGCGAGGAGCACCGGGTGGCCCTGGAGCGCGGCGTGGAGCTGCTGATCGGGCTGGAAGCCATCTCCGAGCCCGACGAGCGGGGGATGCGCACGGTGATGTGCATCATCAACGGGCAACTGCGCCCGGTGCTGGTGCGCGACCGCAGCATCGCCAGCAGCGTTCCGGTGGCCGAGAAGGCCGACCGCACCAACCCCGGCCACATCGCCGCGCCGTTCGCCGGCGTGGTCACCGTCGGGGTGGCCGAGGGCGACACCGTGGACGCCGGGCAGACCATCGCCACCATCGAGGCCATGAAGATGGAGGCCGCGATCACCGCGCCGGCCGCCGGCACCGTGCAGCGGGTCGCGGTGTCGGCCACCGCCCAGGTCGAAGGCGGGGATCTGCTGGTGGTGGTGAACTGACCCGCATTGTCGGCGGCGCCGTGGGGGGCCGGCGCATCGCGGTCCCGCCGCGCGGCACCCGCCCGACCACCGACCGGGTGCGGGAGGCGCTGTTCAACGTGTTGGCCGCGCGGCTGGACCTGACCGGGATGGCGGTGCTGGACTTGTACGCGGGCTCCGGCGCGCTGGGCCTGGAGGCGCTGTCCCGCGGCGCGGCCTCGGCGCTGTTCGTGGAGTCCAATCCGCGGGCCGCGGCGGTGCTGGCCCGCAATATCGCCGACCTCGGGCTGGCTGGGGCGGTAGTGCGGCGCGGCGCGGTGGCCGCGGTGCTGGCCGGCGGCGCCGCGTCGCCGGTGGATCTGGTGTTCGCCGACCCGCCCTATGAGACCGGTGCCGCCGACGTCGAGGCCATGGTCGCCGCGCTGACCGCCGGCGGCTGGGCCGCCGGCGGCACCGTGCTGGTGCTGGAGCGCGGGCTGTCCAGCCCGCCGGCGAACTGGCCCGACGGGTGGCAGCCGTGGCCGTCGCGGCGCTACGGCGACACCCGGCTGGAGCTGGCCGAGCTGGTGTAGCCGGGCTGCTAGCGTCACGTGCCATGACCCCCGGCGACGATGCAGAGCGAAGCGATGAGGAGGAGCGGGGTAGATGAGCGGTGCGGTATGCCCAGGTTCCTTCGACCCGGTGACCCTGGGGCACGTCGACATCCTGGAGCGCGCGGCCGCGCAGTTCGACGAGGTGGTGGCCGCCGTGCTGGTCAACCCCAACAAGAAGGGCATGTTCAGCCTCGAGGAGCGCATCGCGATGATCGAGGAATCCACCGCGCACCTGCCCAACCTGCGTGCCGAGTCCGGGCAGGGGCTGGTCGTCGACTTCGTGCGGCAGCGCGGGTTGACCGCGATCGTCAAGGGGCTGCGTACCGGCACCGACTTCGAGTACGAGCTGCAGATGGCCCAGATGAACAAGCACATCGCCGGGGTGGACACCTTTTTCGTGGCGACCACACCGCGGTATTCGTTCGTGTCGTCGTCGCTGGCCAAGGAGGTCGCCTCGATGGGCGGCGACGTCTCGGATCTGCTGCCCGAGCCGGTGAACCGGCGGCTGCGGGAGAAGCTGGGCCGCTGAGCCCGGCGTCGTCGCCGAAATCTACGTTTCCGGGCTCGTCACTCGACTTTTCGCCCGAAAACGTCGATCTCGGCGGCGGGTACTTAGGCGTCGTCGCGGGGCTTGGCCGGCCGCATCTTGAACGAGATCCGCAACTTGATGCGGTAGGTGATCGCGCCCTTGTCGTCGAGGGCCATGTCCTGCTCGACGACCTCGGCGACCCGGATGTCGTTGAGGCTCTGCTGGGCCCGGCGCACCGCCTCCGCGGCGGCGTTCTCCCACGACGACGGGCTGGTGCCGATCAGGTCGATGACCTTGTAGACGCTCATGCGGTTCAACCTAAAGCAGCGGGCCCCAGCCTGTCCGCGAAAACCGGGCGTTGGCCCCGCCGTGTCGCCGCCGCCCCGCGCCGTGTCACGGCCGGGACGGCTGCAACGGGTGTGACGAACCCGCGTTGCCCAGCCGTGACCTGGCGATACGCTTGGGCGAAACGGGCCTGGTGCGCCGACACACCGACCAGCGCTGCGCTGTCACAGGAGCAACACCAGGCACACTAGTAACAAATAACTTCGCCTGGAGGGTGTTGCCGTGTACCGAGTGTTTGAAGCGCTGGACGAATTGGGCGCCATTGTCGAAGAAGCCCGCGGGGTGCCGATGACGGCGGGCTGCGTGGTTCCCCGCGGCGACGTGCTGGAGCTGATCGACGACATCAAGGACGCGATCCCCGGCGAACTCGACGACGCCCAGGATGTGCTGGACGCCCGCGACTCCCTGCTGCACGACGCCAAGGAGCACGCCGAATCCATGGTGTCCACCGCCACCAACGAAGCCGACTCGCTGCTCAACCACGCCCGCGGCGAGGCCGACCGGCTGCTGGCCGACGCCAAGGCGCAGGCCGACCGGATGGTGGCCGAGGCCCGCCAGCACAGCGAGCGGATGGTCAGCGAAGCCCGCGACGAAGCCGCCCGCATCAGCGCGACCGCGAAACGGGAGTACGACACCAGCACCAGCCGGGCCCAGGCGGAATGCGACCGGCTGGTCGAGAACGGCAACCTGGCCTACGAGAAGGCCGTCCAGGAGGGCATCAAGGAGCAGCAGCGGCTGGTCTCCCAGACCGAGGTGGTCAGCGCCGCCAACGCCGAGGCCACCCGGCTCATCGATTCGGCGCACGCCGAGGCCGACCGGATGCGCGGGGAATGCGACATCTACGTCGACGCCAAGCTGGCCGAGTTCGAAGAGTTCCTCAACGGCACGTTGCGCTCCATCAACCGGGGCCGTCACCAACTGCGGACCGCCGCCGGCACCCACGACTACGCCACCCGATAAGCCGTCCGGAGCCCTATTAGCCGCGCCGTAAGATTGCCGGTATGGCGAGGCAACCGGGCGCGACCACCCAGCGGCATCCGCACTCGCCGTTCGTCATCAGCATCGCGCGGTTGGGGCGGCGTCCCGGGGCGATGCTGTCGACGCGCGAGCAAGTGCCCAGCCCGTCGCGGATCGGTTTGGATCTGGTGGCGATCGAGCGGGGCGCGATGCTGGATCTGGATCTGCAGGTGCAGTCGGTGTCCGAGGGCGTGCTGGTCACCGGAACGGTGGCCGCCCCCACCGTTGGCGAGTGTGCGCGGTGCCTGACCCCGCTCACCGGTCACGTCGAGGTCGAGCTGACCGAACTGTTCGCCTACCCGAACAGCGCCACCGACGCCACCACCGAGGAGGACGAGCTCGGCCGGGTGATCGACGACGCCGTGGACCTCGAGCAGCCCGTCATCGACGCGGTCGGCCTGGAGCTGCCGCTGTCGCCGCTGTGCCGGCCGGACTGCCCAGGGCTGTGCCCGGAGTGCGGCGTCCCGCTGGCCACCGCCGAACCGGGTCACCACCACGACCAGATCGACCCGCGGTGGGCGAAACTGGCCGGGATGCTGGGCCCCGAGACCGAGGAGCCGAACCGGTGACCCGGCAGGCGCTGCTCGACGCGCTCGGCGTCGACCTGCCCGACGAGCTGCTCACCTTGGCGTTGACGCACCGCAGCTACGCCTACGAGCACGGCGGCCTGCCGACCAACGAGCGGCTGGAGTTTCTCGGCGACGCGGTGCTGGGCCTGACCGTCACCGACGTGCTGTTTCGGCGTCACCCGGAACGCTCCGAGGGCGACCTGGCCAAACTGCGGGCCAGCGTGGTCAACACCGCGGCGCTGGCCGACGTCGCGCGCGCGCTGACCGACGACGGCCTCGGTGCCCACCTGCTGCTGGGCCGCGGCGAGGTCAACACCGGCGGGGCCGACAAGTCCAGCATCCTGGCCGACGGGATGGAGTCGCTGCTGGGTGCTATCTACCTGCAGCACGGGATGGAGACGGCCCGCGAGGTGATCCTGCGGTTGTTCGGCGCGCTGCTGGACACCGCACCCACGCTGGGCGCCGGGCTGGACTGGAAAACCAGCCTGCAGGAGCTGACCGCCACCCGGGGTCTCGGCCCGCCGTCGTATGCGGTCACCTCCACCGGGCCCGACCACGACAAGGAATTCACCGCGACCGTCGTCGTGATGGACACCGAATACGGGTGCGGGGTGGGTCGATCCAAGAAGGAAGCCGAACAGAAAGCCGCCGCCGCCGCCTGGAAAGCGCTCGACGCCGTGGACAGCGCGCTACCGGGGAAAACCTCGGTGTAGATGCCCGAACTGCCCGAAGTCGAGGTGGTGCGGCGCGGTTTGCAGGCCCATGTGGTGGGCCGGACCATCACCGCGGTGCGGGTGCACCATCCGCGCGCGGTGCGCCGCCATGAGGCCGGCCCGGCCGATCTGACGGCGCGGCTGCTGGGGGCCACGATCCACGGCACCGACCGGCGCGGCAAATACCTGTGGCTGATCCTCGACGACGAGGCGCTGGTCGTGCACCTGGGGATGAGTGGGCAGATGCTGCTGGGGCCCGTCCCCAACGCCAACCACCTGCGCATCGCCGCGCTGCTCGACGACGGCACCACGCTGAGCTTCGTCGACCAGCGCACCTTCGGCGGATGGCTGTTGGCCGACCTGGTCACCGTCGACGGCAGCGCGGTGCCCCAACCCGTCGCGCATCTGGCCCGCGACCCGCTGGATCCCCGGTTCGACGCCGATGCGGTGGTGGAGACGTTGCGGCGCAAGCAGTCCGAGATCAAACGCCAGCTGCTGGATCAAAGCGTGGTGTCCGGGATCGGCAACATCTACGCCGACGAGGCGCTGTGGCGCGCCCGGGTGCACGGGTCCCGGATCGCCGCTACCTTGACCCGCCCGCGGCTGCGGACGGTGCTGGCGGCCGCCGCCGACGTGATGCGTGACGCGCTGGCCGCCGGTGGCACTTCGTTCGACGCGCTGTACGTCAACGTCAACGGCGAATCCGGCTACTTCGACCGCTCGCTGGACGCCTACGGCCGGGAGGGGGAGCCGTGCCGGCGCTGCGGCGCGGTGATCCGCCGGGAGAAGTTCATGAACCGCTCGTCGTTTTACTGCCCGAAATGCCAACCCCGCCCGCGCGGGTGACCCCGTTTTCCGGTCAGCGTGCGTGTCCCCGGTCGACATGCCGGGGAATACCCCGGGATTGCGCACGTTCGCGGGTGACGGCGTCAACCTGATTCGGCGATCTTTTTTACTCGTGGGTCGACGGGGCGGCCGGTCTTTTTGCTGGCGGCGACAGCGGCCTGGGCAGCGAGCTTGCGCACCCAGCGGCTACGAGGGGGCGCCGAGGGGTCGACCGGGTAGTCGGATTCGGTCAGTTCAAGTTCGGCGATCTTTTTCACTCGTGGGTCGACGGGGCGGCCGGTCTTTTTGCTGGCGGCGACGGCGGCTTGAGCCGCGAGTCTGCGCACCCAAAGACTACGGGGCGGGTCCGCGTGGGCCTTGCGCGCCGGTGTCGCCTCTGTCATGGTTCTCCCTCTGCGGTGCGCACGTCGTCTCGCAACGTCGCGTGCTCGGCGATTACCTGGACAATGTCGGAATCGCCACCAGTGGCGAGTTTAGACGTCAACATGGCGGCAAGTACTTTCCAGCCGATTCCTGCTTCGGCGTCGTTGGTGCTGAAGGTCCGCTCGAAAGCCCAGGCCGTGCGTCGCCACCATTCTGCCCCGGCGGTCGGCGCTGTTCTTCTGGTGCCACGAGATGATGACGCCGACGGCTGCCACGAGTCCGACCGTCAACGTCACCCAGGCCTGCGCTGGCAAAGCCCCAACTCCCTCCCGCGCGAAGCGCGCACCTCGACTGTGCGGTGCGCCGCGGCGAATGTCGAGTCAGCTATGCACAGCAGCATTCGAAGGCGTGTAGGCGTCGAGGGCTGCCGGAGCGCGAGCTCCAAGTGATCGTTTGCTCGGCACCGTCGACCTCGGCGCCAACGGGGCAAGGCACACTGTCCCCATGACCGAACTGTGGGTAGAACGCACCGGAGTCCGCCGCTACACCGGGCACAGCTCGCGCGGCGCGCAGGTGTTGGTCGGCTCCGAGGACGTGGCGGGGGTGTTTACCCCCGGTGAGCTGCTCAAGATCGCCCTGGCGGCCTGCAGCGGGATGGCCAGCGACGCCCCGCTGTCCCGCCGGCTCGGCGACGACTACGCCGCGACCGTGCGGGTGTCGGGCCCGGCCGACCGGGAGCAGGAACGTTACCCGCTGCTGGCCGAAACCCTGGAGCTGGACCTCTCGGGGCTGACCGAGGCCGAGACGCAGCGGCTGCTCACCGTGGTGCAGCGGGCGATCGACCAGGTGTGCACGGTGGGGCGCACACTCAAATCCGGCACCGAGGTCACCTTCGAGGTCGCCGACCGTGCCCGAACCTGACGTCCGGCTCACCGCCTGGGTGCACGGCCGGGTGCAGGGCGTCGGGTTCCGCTGGTGGACCCGGGCGCGGGCGCTGGAGCTGGGGTTGACCGGGTATGCCGCCAACCGTCCGGACGGCCGGGTGCAGGTGGTGGCGCAGGGACCCCGGACCGACTGCCAGCGGTTGCTGGACCTGCTGCAGGGCGGTGCGACGCCCGGGCGGGTCGACACCGTCGTCGCTGATTGGTCGGCCGTGGGCGACCCGATCGCCGGCTTCACCGAGCGGTAGCCGCGCGAGCGGTAGTCTGGCACGTCGTGCACCTCAAGAGCCTGACGCTGAAGGGCTTCAAGTCCTTCGCTTCGCCGACGACTCTGCGCTTCGAGCCGGGCATCACCGCCGTGGTGGGGCCCAACGGCTCGGGCAAATCCAATGTCGTCGACGCGCTGGCCTGGGTGATGGGGGAGCAGGGCGCCAAGACGCTGCGCGGCGGCAAGATGGAAGACGTCATCTTCGCCGGCACCTCCTCGCGCGCCCCGCTGGGCCGCGCCGAGGTCACCGTCACCATCGACAACTCCGACAACGCGCTGCCCATCGAATACGCCGAGGTCGCCATCACCCGCCGGATGTTCCGCGACGGCGGCAGCGAATACGAAATCAACGGCAACAGTTGCCGTTTGATGGATGTGCAGGAGCTGCTGAGCGACTCCGGGATCGGCCGCGAGATGCACGTCATCGTCGGGCAGGGCAAGCTGGCCGAGATCCTGGAGTCGCGCCCCGAGGACCGCCGCGCGTTCATCGAAGAAGCCGCCGGGGTGCTCAAACACCGCAAACGCAAGGAAAAGGCGGTCCGCAAGCTCGACGCGATGTCGGCGAACCTGGCCCGGCTGACCGATCTGACCACCGAGCTGCGCCGCCAGCTCAAGCCGCTGGGCCGGCAAGCGGAGGTGGCCCGCCGCGCCCAGACCATCCAGGCCGATCTGCGCGACGCCCGGCTGCGGTTGGCCGCCGACGACCTGGTCAGCCGGCAGGCCGAGTTCGCCGGAACCCACGACGCGGAGGCGGCGCTGCGCCGCGAACACGACGAGGCCGCCGCCCGGTTGAGCGTGGCCTCCGAGGAGCTGGCCTCCCACGAAGCCACCCTGGCCCGCCTGTCCGAGCGGGCCGAAGCGGCCCAGCAGACCTGGTTTAAGCTCTCGGCGCTGGCCGAGCGGGTCAGCGCCACCGTGCGCATCGCCACCGAACGCGCCCAGCACCTGGAGGAAGAACCGGCCCCGAGCAGCGGCCCGGACCCCGACGCGTTGGAGGCCGAAGCCGAGGAGGTGGCTGCCCGGGAGCGGCAGCTGCTGGCCGAGCTGGACGAGGCCCGCGGCCGGCTGGAGGCCGCCGGCGCCGAGCTGGCCGAACGCCAGCGCGCCGCCGCCGAAGCCGAAAAGGCGCATATGGCCGCGGTCCGCGCCGAGGCCGACCGGCGGGAAGGCGTGGCCCGGCTGGCCGGTCAGGTGGAGACCATGCGCGCCCGGGTGGAGTCCACCGACGAGGCCATCGCCCGGCTCTCGGCGCGTATCGAGGAGGCCGCCGCCCGCGCACAGACCGCCCAGGCGGAGTTCGAAACCGTGCAGGGCCGGGTCGGGGAGCTGGATCAGGGCGAAGTCGGCCTCGACGAGCAGCACGAACGGACCGTGGCGGCGTTGCGGTTGGCCGACGAACGCGTCGCCGAGTTGCAGTCCGCCGAGCGGGGCGCCGAGCGGCAGATGGCGTCGCTGCGGGCCCGCATCGAGGCGCTGTCGATGAGCCTGGAACGCAAGGACGGCGCCGCCTGGCTGGCCACCAACCACAGTGGCGCAGGGCTTTTCGGGTCGGTCGCCAAGCTGGTGAAGGTGCGCGCGGGCTACGAGGCGGCGTTGGCCGCGGTGCTGGGCGCGGCCGCCGACGCGCTGGCCGCCGACAGCGTGGGGGCGGCGGCCTCCGCGCTGACCGCGCTCAAGGACGCCGACGGTGGGCGGGCGGCGATCGTGCTGGGGGACTGGCCCACCCCAAACGACCTCGCGCCGCCCTCCGCTGCACCGCTGCCCGATGGTGCGGTGTGGGCGCTGGATCTCGTCGAGGCGCCGGCGCGGCTGCGCGGCGCGATGACCGCCATGCTGTCGCACGTCGCGGTGGTCGAGCGGCTGCCCGCCGCCCTGGATCTGGTCGCCGACCGCCCCCAGCTGCGGGCGGTCACCGTCGACGGTGATTTGGTGGGCGCCGGCTGGGTGAGCGGCGGCTCGGACCGCAAACCGTCCACGCTGGAGATCACCAGCGAGATCGACAAGGCCCGCGCCGAGCTGGTCGACGCCGAAGCGCAGACGGCTCAGCTGGGCGCGGCACTGTCCGGCGCGTTGACCGAGCAGGCCGCCCGTCAGGACGCCGCCGAGCAGGCCCTGGCCGCGCTCAACGAATCCGACGCCGCCATCTCGGCGATCTACGAGCAGCTGGGCCGGTTGGGGCAGGAGGCCCGCACCGCCGAGGACGAGTGGCGTCGGCAACTGCGGCAGCGCGAGGAGCTGGAGACCGGGCGCGCGCAGACCGTCAACGAGCTTTCCGAGCTGGAGACCCGGCTGCGCAACGCCGAAGAAACCCCGCAGGTGGTCCACGACGGGCCCGCGGATCGCGAACAGATCGCCGCCGCCGCCGAGGCGGCCCGCGGCGCCGAGGTGGAGGCCCGGCTGGCGGTGCGCACCGCCGAGGAACGCGCCAACGCCGTTCGGGGGCGGGCGGATTCGCTGCGCCGGGCGGCCGCGGCCGAACGCGAGGCCCGGTTGCGCGCGCAGCGGGCCCGGGCGGCCCGCGAGCACGCCGCGGCGGTGGCGGCCGCGGTGGCCGAGGCCGGCCGGCGCCTGGCCCAGCGGCTTGCCCAGGTGGTGAGCACCGCCTCGGCGGCCCGCGATCAGCTGGCCGCCGAACGCCAGCACCGCACGGTGGCCATGGCCGCGGTCCGCGACGAGGTCAACACGCTCAATGCCCGGATCGGCACGCTCACCGAGGCGCTGCACCGCGACGAGGTGGCCAAGGCGCAGGCGGCGCTGCGCATCGAACAACTCGAGCAGATGGTGCTCGAGCAGTTCGGGATGGCGCCGGCCGATCTGATCGCCGAATATGGCCCCGACGTCGGCCTGCCGCCCTCGGAGCTGGAGATGGCCGAGTACGAGCAGGCCCGCGAACGCGGCGAGCAGGTCACCGCGCCCGCCCCGATGCCGTTCGACCGGCCCACCCAGGAGCGCCGCGCCAAACGCGCCGAGAAGGAGCTGGCCGAGCTGGGCCGGGTCAACCCGCTGGCGCTGGAGGAGTTCGCCGCGCTGGAGGAACGCTACAACTTCCTGTCCACCCAGCTCGAGGACGTCAAGGCGGCCCGCAAGGATCTGCTGGACGTGGTCGCCGAGGTCGACGACCGGATCCTGCAGGTGTTCGCCGAGGCCTACGCGGACGTCGAACGCGAATTCCGGGAGGTGTTCGCCGCGCTGTTTCCCGGTGGGGAGGGTCGGCTGCTGCTCACCGACCCCGCCGACATGCTCACCACCGGCATCGAGGTGGAGGCCCGCCCGCCCGGCAAGAAGATCAAGCGGCTGTCGCTGCTGTCCGGCGGCGAGAAGTCGCTGACCGCGGTGGCGATGCTGGTGGCGATCTTTAGGGCCCGCCCGTCGCCGTTCTACATCATGGACGAGGTGGAGGCCGCGCTCGACGACACCAACCTGCGCCGGCTGATCCGGTTGTTCGAGATGCTGCGGGCCAAATCCCAGCTGATCGTGATCACCCACCAGAAGCCGACCATGGAGGTCGCCGACGCGCTGTACGGCGTGACGATGCGCGATGACGGCATCACCGCGGTGATCTCGCAGCGCATCCGCGGTCAGGAGCTGGTCAGCAGCCCGAGCTAGCCGCCGGTCAACGCCTGCAGCGTGAATTCCATGGCGGCAGGCTCCCGCACCCGCACCCGGTCGCCGTCGAGCACCGCCACCGGCCGGTACACCTCCCCGTCGAGGTGGTAAGCCAGAAACCGCTCGCCGGCGGGGGCCTCGGTATCGACGATCCAGTAATGCTCGATGCCGGCCTTGGCGTACTCGTACAACTTCATCACGTGGTCCATCCGGCGCGAGCCCGGCGACACGATCTCCACGACAAGCACCACCTCGGCCGCCGGAATCCGGACAGTACGTCCGTCGACCGCGTGTTCACGGATCACGACGATGTCCGGGTCGCGACCTGGGGCCGCGGCGACATGATCAGTGTCCCCTCACTGAGCTCCCACCGCCGCGTGTGGGCGACCTCCAGCGCATCCCACTGCTGCAGGGTCAACAGACCCCGCGGCAGATCATCTGCCAGCTCGGACACGGCCCACCCCCTCCCGACGGGAGCTCGAATAGCTGCAGATTACGCGCAGCGGCGTTTGCCTCGGAGTCTGCCGGGCCGCACCGACAACCGGTGCGCGCGCAGCCCCTGAAACAATGGCGGGGTGTCTGAAGGTCTGTGGATTGCAATAGCGGTCGCCGCCGCCCTGGTCGTCATCGCCGCACTGGTCATCGGCTTGATCCGGTACCGGAAACGACGGATCACCCTGTCGGCCCCGCAACAGAGCCTCGACCGCTCCGGCGGCTACACCGCGTCGTCGGGGATCACCTTCAGCAAGAGCGGCCCGCCGGTCCAGCCGGCCGAGCGCATTGACACCTCCGGGCTGCCCGCCGTCGGCGACGACGCCACCATTCCGCGCGACGCCCCCAAGCGCACCATCGCCGATGTCCAACTGCCCGAAGCCGACGTGGCACCGCCAGCGCCGCCGGCCCCGGAATTACCCGACGTCGCCGAGATCGCGCCGGTCGAAGGCCGGCTGGAGCGGCTACGCGGCCGGCTCGCCAAATCCCAGAACGCGTTGGGGCGCAGCATGCTTGGCCTGCTCGGCGGCGGCGACCTGGACGAGGACTCGTGGGAGGAAGTCGAGGACACGCTGCTGATCGCCGACCTGGGACCGGTGGTCACCGAGTCGGTGGTGTCCCAGCTGCGTGGCCAGCTGGCCACCAAAGACGTGCGCACCGAGGCCGACGCCCGCGCGGTGCTGCGCGACGTGCTGATCGGCGAACTGCATCCCGACCTGGACCGCTCCGTCCGCGCGTTACCGCACGACGACCACCCGTCGGTGCTGCTGGTGGTCGGCGTCAACGGCACCGGCAAGACCACCACGGTGGGCAAGCTGGCGCGGGTGCTGGTGGCCGACGGACGCCGGGTGGTGCTCGGCGCGGCCGACACCTTCCGCGCCGCCGCCGCTGACCAGCTGCAGACCTGGGCCGCGCGGGTGGGCGCCGACGTGGTGCGCGGCGCCGAGGGCGCCGACCCGGCCTCGGTGGCCTTCGACGCCGTCGACGAGGGCATCACCACCGGCGCCGACGTCGTCCTCGTCGACACCGCCGGGCGACTGCACACCAAAACCGGGCTGATGGATGAACTCGGCAAGGTCAAGCGCATAGTGAGCCGCCGGGCGTCCGTTGATGAGGTGCTGCTGGTGCTGGACGCCACCGTCGGGCAAAACGGGCTGGCGCAGGCCCGGGTGTTCGCCGACGTCGTCGACATCACCGGGGTGGTGTTGACCAAGCTGGACGGAACCGCTAAGGGCGGCATCGTGTTCCGCGTCCAGCAGGAACTGGGTGTCCCGGTCAAGCTGGTCGGCCTCGGGGAGGGACCCGACGATCTGGCGCCGTTCGAGCCGGGCGCCTTCGTCGACGCGCTCTTGGGCTGAGCCGATGCGGTGAGCATCCTGTAACCCCCGCGACATGCGTCTGCGTTGGAGCCGAAACAACCACTGAGCATTGTTTGACCAGTTCATCGGTCATCCGTCGGTCGGTGATGGCTCCGGCGAAGGAGGGTTAGGCGCGTGGATCAATACCCGAGCATGGGGGTGCCGGACACCGGCGATACCGCCTGGATGTTGATCAGCGCCGCCCTGGTGCTGTTGATGACGCCCGGCCTGGCCTTCTTCTACGGCGGCATGGTGCGCGCCAAGAGCGTCTTGAACATGATCATGATGAGCGTCAGCGCCATGGGCGTCGTCACCGTGCTCTGGGTGCTCTACGGCTACTCGATGGCGTTCGGCGACGACGTCGGCGACGTGGTCGGCAGCCTCCGCGACTACTGGGGTTTGAAGGGCCTCATCGGCGTCAATGCCGTGGCCGCCGACCCCGCCGGCTCCACGGCGGCGGTCCCAATACCGCTGGTCGGCACCGTGCCGCACACCGTTTTCGTGGCGTTCCAGCTGATGTTCGCGGTGATCACGGTCGCGTTGATCTCGGGAGCGGTCGCCGACCGGTTGAAGTTCGGCAGCTGGGTGCTGTTCGCCGCGCTGTGGGCGACCGTCGTCTACTTTCCGGTCGCGCATTGGGTCTTCGCGTTCGACGGGGTCGCGGCCGCACACGGCGGCTGGATCGCCAACAAATTGCATGCCATCGACTTCGCCGGCGGCACCGCCGTGCACATCAACGCCGGCGTCGCCGGTTTGGTGTTGGCGGTGATCGTCGGCCGGCGCCGCGGCTGGCCCGCCACGCCGATGCGGCCACACAACCTGCCCTTGGTGATGCTGGGCGCCGGGTTGTTGTGGTTCGGTTGGTACGGGTTCAACGCCGGTTCGGCGCTCAGCGCCAACGGTGTCGCCGGTTCGACGTTCATCACCACCACCGTCGCGACGGCCGCAGCGATGCTCGGTTGGCTGCTCACCGAACGCATCCGCGACGGCCACGCCACCTCGCTGGGCGCCGCATCGGGTATCGTCGCGGGCCTGGTGGCGATCACCCCGTCGTGTTCCTCGGTCAACGCCGTCGGCGCGGTGGTCATCGGCGGGGTAGCCGGGGTGGGGTGCGCGCTGGCGGTCGCCCTGAAATACCGGTTCGGGTTCGATGATTCGCTCGACGTCGTCGGGGTGCACCTGGTCGGCGGCCTGATCGGCACCCTGTTGGTGGGACTGCTCGCGGCACCAGAGACCGCAGCCATTGCCGGGGTGTCCGGGGTGTCGCCCGGGTTGTTCTACGGCGGCGGTTTCGACCAGCTGTGGCGCCAGACCATCGGCGCGCTCAGCGTTCTCGTCTACTCGGCGATCGGCACGACTATTTTGGCCCTGGTCGTGAAATATACCATCGGGCTGCGTCTCAACGTGGAGGATGAAGCCACGGGCATCGACGAAGCTCAGCACGCCGAGGGCGGCTACGACTTCGCGGTTGTCGGCAGTTCGGTTCTGGCATACCCGGCTGAAGAGGAAAGAGGAAATGAAGCTGATCACCGCGATCGTCAAGCCGTTCACGCTGGAGGACATCAAGACCGGCTTGGAGCAGGCGGGCCACCTAGGGATGACGGTCAGTGAAGTTCAAGGCTACGGGCGCCAGAAGGGGCACACCGAGGTGTACCGGGGTGCTGAATACTCGGTGGACTTCGTGCCGAAGGTTCGGGTCGAGGTCTTGGTCGACGACTTCGCCGTGGACAAAGCCGTCGACCTTATCGTGCGGGCGGCACGCACCGGCAAGATCGGTGACGGCAAAGTATGGGTCAGCCCGGTGGAAACTGTGGTGCGGGTCCGCACCGGGGAACGCGGCGTCGACGCGATATGAGGGTCGCCGCACGCGGGTGATCCGAGCCGGGCGGCGATGACACGGCGCGGCCCCTTCCCGCCCCGCTCCGTGGCGGGAACACCCAGCGCCGCCACCGATTTGGCTACGGCACGGGACATGCTGCTGTCCAGCGCACCGCCCGACCTGGATTCGGCTGCGCTGCGTGCGGCGTGCCAGCAGTTGCACGAAGAGTGGCTGGCCGCCAAGGCGACCGAGATCGGAATCGTGGCCGGCAGCGGTTTCGCCATCGTCGCGACCGGTTCGTTGGCGCGCCGCGAGATGCTTCCCTACTCCGACCTGGATCTGCTGTTGGTGCACGACGATATGCCTGCCGACCTCGTCGAACAGACGGCCCAGTTGCTGTGGTATCCGTTGTGGGACGCCAATATTCGTCTTGACCACAGTGTGCGCACGGTGGCGGAGGCGGTGCAGGTTGCCGATACCGACATGCCGGCGGGCCTAGCCCTGCTCGACGCACGGCACATCGCCGGCGACGCGCGGTTGTCGGCGGACCTCGTCAACGGCATCCGGCAGCAATGGCGGATCGGAATCCGTTCCCGCTACCGCGAACTCGTCGAGGCCACCCACGCCCGGTGGCGGCGCAGCGGAGAGATTGCGCACCGCGCCGAACCGGACCTGAAATGTGGCCGGGGCGGGCTGCGGGATGTGCAACTGCTCGATGCGCTGGCCGTCGCTCAGCTCGCCGACCGTCTCGCGGTGCACCGGCCGGATCACCCGGCAGGGTCGTTGACCGGCGCCTATCGCACGCTGCTGGACATCCGCACCGAACTGCACCGGGTTTCCGGTCGCGGGCGTGACCAACTGTTGGCCCAGTACGCCGACGAGATCGGCGCCGCGCTGGGCGTCGGCGACCGATACCAGTTGGCGCGGACGTTGTCCGACGCGGCGCGCACGATCAGCCACCGGGTCGACGCCGGGCTGCGGATTGCCGCCAACGCGCTGCCGCGGCGGGGCATGTCGGCGGTGCGGCCCCGGCTGCGCCGACCGCTGGACGAGGGCGTGGTCGAGTACGCCGGTGAGGTCGTGCTGGCCCGCTCGGGCTTAGCGGCCCAGCCCGACCGCGATCCCGGGCTGTTGTTGCGCGTTGCGGCCGCCTCGGCGGTGACCGGGCTGCCCGTTGCGGTGTCGACACTGAGCCGGCTGGCCGACACCGCGGCGGAACTGCCCACGCCGTGGCCGCGCGAGGCGCTCGATGACTTGTTGGTGTTGCTGGCCGCCGGCCCGAGCACGGTGGCGACCGTCGAAACGCTGGACCGGGCCGGGCTGTGGGGTCGGCTGTTCCCGGAATGGAACGCAATCCGCGATCTGCCGCCGCGCGACGTCGTCCATATCTGGACGGTCGACCGCCACCTGGTCGAAACGGTCAGCCGCGCACGGGTTCTGACCACCCGGGTGGCGCGGCCCGACCTGTTGATGCTCGCCGCATTGCTGCACGACATCGGCAAAGGCCGCGGCGGCGATCACAGCGTGATCGGTGCGCGCTTGGCCACCCAGATCGGCACCCGGCTCGGCCTGTGGCCGTCCGACGTGGCGATGCTGTCGAAGCTGGTGGCCCACCATCTGTTGCTCTCGAAGGTCGCGACCCGGCACGACCTGAACGATCCGGACACCGTCGCCACCGTCTGCGCGGCGCTGGACGCGGACCCGGTGTTGCTGGAGGTGTTGCATGCGCTGACCGAGGCCGACGCGCAGGCCACCGGCCCGGGGGTGTGGAGCGACTGGAAAGCGTCGCTGGTCGCCGAGCTGGTGCGGCGGTGCCGGCTGGTGATGGCCGGTGAGCCGCTGCCGCGTGCCGACCCGATCGACCCCGAGTACCTTGCGCTGGCGGCGGTGCACCGCGTGCACGTGGGGCTGCACCGGGTCACCGGCCAGCACCTCTACCAGCTGGTGATGATCGCCCCCGACCAGCGCGGCCTGCTGTCGAAGGCCGCGGGCGTGCTGGCCTTGCACCGGCTGAGCGTGCACCTGGCGTCGGTGAACATCCACGACGGCGTGGCCATCAACGAGTTCGTGGTGTCGCCGCAGTTCGGATCGCCGCCCGCCGCCGAACTGTTGCGTCAGCAGCTCATCGGGGTGCTCGCCGGCGACATCGACGTCTTCACCCTGCTCGCGCGGCGCGACACCGAGGCGCCGGGCACTCGCGTCGGCGAGGTGGTCACCGGGGTGCCGGTGCAGGGTGGGGCCGCTCCGCCCCGCGTGCTGTGGTTTGACGGCCCGGCGGACCGGCTGATGATCGAAATCCGCGCGACCGACCGCGCCGGTTTGCTCGCCCGGCTGACCAGCGCCCTGGAGCGTGCCGCGGCGGACATTGTCTGGGCCAAAGTCACCACGCTGGGATCCGTGGTGGGCGACGTGTTCTGTGTGAAGTTGCCGGCCCGAACGGCGGCGGCGCGCGCCGCGGTGGAGCGCGAGCTGCTCGCGGTGTTGCCCGGCGCCGTGGTCGAGCAGACCAGCTAGCGCGGCCGCACCGCGCCGCCACCCGGCGGTGCCGCAGGCGTCCGGCGGGTCGTGGCGACCGCTCGAGGCGGCCGCAGCGTACCGTAGCGGCTATGCGCGGGCCGGGTGACGACGGGTCACGTAAGCAACATTTAACCCAACGGCGAACGCCCGGCGCCGTCGGCCGGATCGCCGCCCGCGCTACGGTGGCCCTCGGTGTCGTGGCGAGTGTGGTGGCCGGCGCCGATCACCCCACGCCGCTCGGCACCGCCCCCGACGGCGCCGGCGCCTACCTGGCCGGCTATCCGGTCGGCTGTATTGCCGGACTCAACTGCGGTCCCGTGCACCACCGGCATGCCAACCAATCCCGACACTCCGGACACGCCTGACCCCCGGGTCGGCGCGGCTCAACGGCCGGGTGCGCTGGGCCTAGCCGCCGTTGAGCGCGCCCCCCGCGGGCGGTGGGCCGTCCTCGGCGCCGGGCGGCGGTGACGGCTCCGGCCCCACGGCGCTGGCGCCCAGGATCTTGACGGCCCTGTCATGCATCGCTTTGGCCTCGGCGCTGACCGCTTGATATGCCGCAGCATGCATGGCGAATTGCATCGCGAGCAACGCCGAGACCTCGTCGGCGCCGGCCGGCGGCACCCCGATTGTCGGGGCAATGGCCGCGGCATTGTGAGCGGCCAGTGACGCGCCGGTCTCACGGAGATTTCCGGCGATTGTGGAAAGCGTTTCTTTGCGTATGGTCATGGCGACATTTCCTTTCCGAAAGATAATCCCATGTGACGGGGAATTGTTGTTGGGTGCGAATGTGTGCGCCGCAGACGCAGGCCTTCGGCGACGATTAGCGGCTATTCAACGGCGGTGTTGAGGTGCGCAATAGTGCGGCGGTTGTGTCGGGGCCGCATGCTGGATTTCATGGCGTCCCGCGCGGGCATCACACGAGCACCTTTTTGGGCATCACCGTTGGCCTGATGCCATAGCGGGGGGCTCCGAAGCCGAAGCCCCCACGCCCGGCCGTGGCCACCGACGGCATTCCGGCCGGGACGGCTTCTACCCCGGTGGCTTCCTCGGCGGCGGCCGTCCAGCCCGTGCCGGTCAGCGTCGCGGCCTCCGCGCTGGCCGTCGGGGCGGCCGCAGACCAGGTGGCCGGCACCGACAACCCGCCGACCGAGGGGGCCTGGGCCAGGGTCGCGGTGGCCACCGGTCCCGCGCCGAGCCCCACGGTGCCGGCCGGTGCCACCGATCCGGCCAAACCCGCCGCCAACCCCTCGGCGCCGACAACTTCTGCGGTGACGGCGGCTCCGGGGGCGTTGGCCAAGGTGTGGCCCAGGGAGACCGCGGTCGGGATGGTGTTCATCACAAACCAAGCCGCCGTGTTCACCCCGCCATTAATGGCGTTCGAGAACAACGGAGTGCCGAGAAATCGGTCGATTCCGTCGGCAATGCCGGAGATCGGCGACGACGAGAGCGGGGAGGCCAAGGACTGGACCGCGCCCTGCAAGGTGGTGAGCGCCTGCCCTAGCTCCTGCTGGAGCCCGCCGGCGGAACTGGCGGCGGCCTGGGCCAGCGCCCCGCCTTGAGCGAGGGACCCGGCCGGGTTGGTCACCTGCGGCGCCGGGGTCATCGGGGTCAACTTCCCGGCGCCGGCTGAGGCGGCGCTGTAGCCGAACATGGCCAAGGTGTCTTGTGCCCACATCTCCATGTAGTGGGCCTCGGTGGCCAGGATCGCCGGGGTGTTCTGCCCCAGGATGTTCGACGCGACCAGGCTCGCCAGCAGGGCCCGGTTGGCGGCGATCACCGGCGGGGGCACGGTGGCCGCGTGCGCCGCCTGGAAGGCCGCCGCGGAGGCTGTGGCCTGCGCGCCGGCGTGCAGGGCAGCCGCCGCGGTGGAGTTCAACCAGCCCACGTAGGGCGTGACGGCCGCGGTCATCGCCGTCGATGCCGACCCCTGCCAGTACTCGCCGGTCAGCTCGTACACCACCGACTGGATCGCGGTGGCCGCCGATTCCAATTCGGCGGCCAGGTTGCTCCACGCCGATCCGGCCGCCATCAGCGGACCCGGCCCCGCCCCGCCGTACATCCATGCGGAGATGATCTCCGGGGGCAACGCCCCGAAATCGTAAGGCATATCTGTGATCCCTCCTCCTCCGAGCAGCTGGATTCCCTCGGACGTCGCTAGACGACCACTGGCTTGGGTGCTTTGGGCAGCACGGTGGGTTTGACGCCATAGCGCGGGGTGCCGAAGCTGGCGGCGCCGCGTCCCGCCGATGCCACCGACGGCATTCCGGCCGGTAGGGCCGCCGTCGGCGCGGTCGGTGGGGCGGCGGTCCAGCCGGTGCCCGCCAGCCGCGCCGCGCCGGTGCCGGCCGCCGACACGGGCTGCCCGGCCCAACCGGGCGGCACCGACAACCCGCCAACAGTGGACGCCTGGGCGACCCCGGCCCACACCGGTCCGCCGGCACCGGCGGGCGCCACCGGCTGCGCGGCACCCGCCAGCCCCCCCCCGTCCCGGCCCGCCCAGCCCCCCT
>NZ_MLQM01000034.1:0-2738 GCF_001854525.1 Mycobacterium talmoniae | reverse complement strand
CCGGCCAGCACCGCCCCGTCCAGGCCGGCCAAGCCCCCTTCGGCCTCGGCGGCCTCCTCGGGGAAGTCAAGAAGACCGCCACCGGCCAGGCCGATCAGGTCGGAGCCGGCGGAGGCCCAGTTGCCCAACCCGATGTTGGCGATGTTGGCGGCGTTGCCGGATCCCACCGAGGTGCTCCCGCTGCTCGGGACCCCGATGATGTTGGTCAGGAACCACTGAATTCCGTCGCCGATCGATGTCGTCGCCTGGTTGGTCTGCTCCGTGCCGTCATAGGTGACAGCGTTGTGTCCCAGGGCTTGCACCAGCTGCTGGTGAATTGCCGTCGCTTGGTCGCTGATCGACCGATAAAGGGTGCCGTAGGTGCCGAACAATCCCGCCTGCAGCTGCGATACCGGATCGGCGCCGGCCGGGGCGATCGAGGTGGTCACGCCGAAAGCGGACGCGTTTTGTGCGACCAGCGCTTCGCCAATACTCCCAAGCTGGCCCGCGGCTGACGCCATTGCTTCAGGCACTGTTTTCACAAACGACATGAAGTTCTCCTTGTCAAGGTCCGCGTGGCCGAAAATGAGTGCGGCGGTGGCGGTATCGGCCGCCACAGCACTGGAAGAATTTCAGCGATTTGAACGGTTGAACGTCGCGGTAACGGTTTATTAACCGTTATGTTCGGTTTTTAACGAAACCGCGCCAATTGTGAGGAAATCGCAACGTTCCTTTAAGGATGCCGAATTGCGACATTTACAGTGCGATTTTTTTAACTTTTTGGCAACGACCGCGGCGGGGCGCTCGCCGTCGCCCAGGCGCCGAGCGGCTGCCGACGAGCAACGGCCACTGCGCCCGCCGCCAGTGCATGGTCCATCGGTGGGAGCGAAATCGCTGCTGCCCCTTTAACATCGAAGATCTCACCTCGACGCCAGACCCGCCGCGGGGTGCGTGATCGGCAAGAAACCGTTAAGGGCCGTAAAAAAAGCGTTTGGTCGCTCGCCCCGGTCTTGCCTGGCCGCGGGGGGTGGCGTTACATAGCGCAGGCATCTATTCGACGATCGGCCGGGTCGTCGGGGACGGAAAGGCGCGTTCGTGTTGGTGTGTTTCGGGTCGACGGTGGTGCACGGACCGCGGGGCGACCACCTGGACCGTGTCTGCAGTCCCGAAAAGCGCTGCCGTGCCGAATGGTTCATCAACCGCCCGATCGCCGGCCGGGCACCGGATCCGGCGTACCGGTGCGACCGGCTGGGGGGTGTGGCGCGCCCCGCGCAGCGGGGTCACGGGCGCGTTGACGATCACCGCCGACCCGCCTGGCCCGGTATGGCTTGGGCAGGATTGCCGCCCCGGCTACCCAAAAAGTTATTGGCATAGTGGTGCACCTGCTGCCCGGGACGGCCTGAGATGACGTGGACCAAGCTGGCCCGCCAACCGTGCGCCGCGCTGCGCGCAATGCCGGTTTGCGCCGCGCCCCTCGGGGTGGGCTACCCGCGGGGGAGGTGGCTGATCGGCGCGCGTGATCCCCGCCGCGCCGTGCGGTGCCGCACCCGGGTTCGACCCAGCGCCGGCATCCACGTGGTCACCGGCCACTACCCGGCGTGACGTCGTGAACATGCGTCCACTGGGGCAGCGATGACGCGCGTGCTGGTCGTCGACGACGACCCCCAGTTTCTGCGGACGCTGCACATCCTGTTGTCCGCACGGGGCTACGACACCGTCACGGCCGTCACCGGGTCCGATGCCCTGTGCGCGGCCGCCGTGCACCAGCCCGACGTCGTGCTCCTGGATCTGGGCCTGCCCGACTCCTCCGGCATCGAGGTGCTCGCCGGATTGCGGGGCTGGATGACGGCCCCGGTCATCGTCGTGTCGGCGCGCACCGACTCCGCCGACAAAGTGGCCGCCCTGGACGCGGGCGCGGTGGATTACGTGACGAAGCCGGTCAGGTCGGAGGAACTGCTGGCGCGGCTGCGCGCGGCGGTGCGCCGCGCCGCCACGGCTGACCCGGTGGTCACGACCACGTCGTTTACCGTCGATCTGTCGGCCAAAAAGGTGATCAAGAACGGCAGCAAGGTCCATCTGACGCGCACCGAGTGGGCGCTGCTGGAAACCCTCGTGCGGCGCCGCGGCGAACTGGTCGGACGCGAGCAGTTGCTCACCGCGGTGTGGGGGCCCGGGTACGCGATGGCGACCAACTATCTGCGGATCTACCTTTCCCAGTTGCGACGCAAGCTCGAGGACGACCCGTCGCGTCCGAAACATTTGCTGACCGTCGCGCGCATGGGTTACCGCTTTGAGGTATGACGATTCTTCTCACGGGTACGCAAAAGGTAGATAAAGGCGGGTCCCGTGCGGATCCGTCGGCGTATTTTCCGCGCCTTCGCCGCGACGGCAAGAAACGGGTGTCGGCGTAATTTTGTGCGCACGACATGACGCCACCCCGATTGTGGCGCTTTAGCGCGACAAACGGGGCGGCGCAGCCACCCCCGACCGGGTTGCCGGGCGCCGCGGGCGGACGCTAGCCGACCCCCACCGGGCGGGGCATCACGGTCGGTTTGAATCCGTACCGGGGGGTGCCGAGGCCGAAGCCGCCGCGGCCCGCCGACGCCGCCGACGGCATCCCGGCCGGCAGCGGTCCGGCGGGCGCGTCCTCTTCGGCGGCGGTCCAGCCCGTGCCGGCCCAGGCCGCGGTGTCGGCGCCGGTCGCCGGGATGGCCGCCGACCAGGTGGTCGGTACCGACAAGCGGCCGACGACGGAGGAC
>NZ_MLQM01000033.1:0-36018 GCF_001854525.1 Mycobacterium talmoniae | reverse complement strand
CCCCCCCCGCCCCCGCCCCCCCCGCCGCCCGACGCGCAGACGAGCCGGGCACGCGCTCGATCAGCCCGTTGTTGGTGGAGTAGGTGATGTCGCCGGCGCCTCCGACGTGCCCGGCCAGCGCGGCCGCCATCTCGGCGCTGGTGGCGCCGGCCTTGCGGATCAGCAGCTTGATCGCCGGCGCGGACAGCAGGTCGTCGACCGATACCTCGGTGTTGTCCGGGTTGAGCCAGGCGTGCTCGTAGCCCGGTGAGCTGACGAACTGCGGGGTGGCCGCGTCGTGGGCGCTCTCGCCGATCCGCTCGACGGCCAGCCCGGCGCCCGGGATCACCCGGCCGGCGATCTCCGCCAGCTCGCCCAACACCTCGGCGGACAGCGTGCGCGCCGAAACCACCCGATCGGTCGCCGGGTCATAGATGACGGCCCCGTTGGCGCACACCGCCATCGGCGCGAACCCCAGCGCGTCGACGACCGGGCGGATCCAGCGTGGCGGGCGCCCAGTGGCCAACAGGAACTGGGCACCGCCGGCGACGGCGGCGTGGACGGCGGCGCGGGTGCGGGGGCTGATCGACTCATCGTCGTCGAGCAGGGTGCCGTCCACGTCGCTGGCGATCAGCGCCGGCAACGTCATCGAGACGCTGTTCGTCGGCGCCACCGACCGCGCGCCGGCTCGGGGGCGAGGCCCTCGGCGCGCCGGCGGGCGCGTTCGGCGAGTTCGGCCTCCCGCATCGCCAGCGCCTCGGCCATGGTGGGGGCGCCGCCGCCGAGGCGGCGCGGCACCCAAAACGCCCCGGCCGGGTGCGGATACTCCTCCTGGGTTCGGTGCAGCATGGTGGTCATCGTGTCGTGCAGCGCGGCGGTGGTCCGCTCCACGGTGTCGTCGGCGCGCATCGGTTCGCCGAACTTCGCCACGATCGGGATTTTGTTCCGCCACAGCGATTTCGGGTGGTCCTTGGTCCAGATGCGGTGCGCGCCCCACACGATGCACGGGATGATCGGCACGTCGGCCGCCCGGGCCATCCGGGCGGTGCCGGTCTTGAACTCCTTGAGTTCGAAACTGCGGCTGATGGTGGCCTCGGGGTGCACCCCGACCAGCTCGCCCTCCTTGAGGCGTTGCACCGCAACGGCATAGGAGTCGGCCCCGGCCCGGCGGTCCACCGGGATCAGCCCGATGTGCCGGATCACGAAGTTGACCGGCGGTACTTCCTGCATCTCGGCCTTGATCATGAACCGCAGCCGCCGCCGGCGGTGCAGCGCGGCCAGCGACGCGGGCAGCCAGTCCACATAGCCGGTGTGGTTGACGGCGATCAGTGCGCCGCCGCGCTCGGGGATGTTCTCCAGACCGTGGTAGGTGATCGTGGTTCCGTTGGCCGCGACGATCGGCGGCACCACGATCTCCAGCGCACGCATTACGGGTTCTGCCATACCTCTACCTTTGCTGTCCGGCCCGCGCGGCGCGCTCGGCCAGTTCGGCCTCGTCGAGTCTCTTGGCCTCGGCCAGGGTGGGGGCGCTGCCGCCCAACCGCCGCGGCACCCAGTGCGCCCCGGCGGGGTGCGGATAGTCGCGCTGGACCCGGTCGAGCACCGAGCTCATCTCCTCGCGCAGCGCGGCACCCAGCTGTTCGACGTCGCCGGCCGGGGGCACCGCGGGACCGACCGCCACGCTGATCGGGATCTTGTTGCGGAACAAGCTGGTGCGGGGGTGGTCCTTGGTCCAGATCCGTTGGGCGCCCCAGACGATCAGCGGGACGATCGGGACCTGAGCCTCCAGCGCCATCCGGGCCGCGCCGGATTTGAAGTCCTTGAGCTCGAAGCTGCGGCTGATCGTCGACTCCGGGTACACCCCGATCACCTCGCCGGCGCGCAGCTGTTCGACGGCCGCCGCGTAGGCGCCGGCGCCGGCCCGGCGGTCCACCGGAATGGTTTTGGTGTGCTTGATCAGGAAATTGACCGAGCGCACCTGCTGCATCTCGGCTTTGATCATGAAGCGCATCCGGCGTCCGCGCCGATGCACGGCCAACGCGGCCGGCAGAAAGTCGATGTAGCTGGTGTGGTTGATCGCGATCACCGCGCCACCGGCCGGTGGGATGTGGTCCAGCCCGGAGTAGGTGATGGTGGTGCCGGAGGTTTTGACCAGCGTCTTAGCCGCGATTTCCAGGGCGCGAAAGACCGGTTCCATGGACCATTACTCCGCGGCACCCGCCGGGTTGGGCCGGTGGACGGCACGGGCAGCCCGGGCCGCGGCCTCCTCGGCGTCCATCCGGGCCGCCTCCGCCAGCGTCGGGGCGCCGCCGCCGAGCCGGTGGGGCACCCAGAAGGCGCCGGCCGGATGCGGACCGTAGTCGTCTTGGACCCGCTCCAGCAGATGCTGCATCCGGGCGTGCAGCAGCGAGCTGAGCTCCGCTCGGGGCAGCGTGGGTTCGATCGGTTCGCCGACCGCGATCGAGATCGGCACCTTGGGGCGATACAGCTTCTTGGGGTGATCCTTGGTCCAGATCCGCTGCGCGCCCCAGACGATGTGCGGCACGATCGGCACGCCGGTCGCGATCGCCATCCGGGCCGCGCCGCCCTTGAACTCCTTGAGCTCAAAGCTGCGGCTGATCGTGGCCTCGGGGTAGACGCCGACCAGCTCGCCGGCCTTGAGGTACTCGCAGGCGGTCTCGAACGACGCGGCGCCGTTGTTGCGGTCCACCGGGATGTGGCGGCAGCCGCGCATGATCGGGCCGGCGATGCCGTGATTGAACACCTCTTGTTTGGCCATGAACCGCACCTTGCGGCCCAGACCCTGCTTGTAGGCCGGCAAGCCGGCGAAGGTGAAGTCGAAGTAGCTGGTGTGGTTGATCGCGATGACGGCCCCGCCGGTCTTGGGCAGGTTCTCCACTCCGGTGACCGTGAACTTCAACCCCTGCAAACGCCAGGCCAGCCGCGCGCATTGGATGATCGTCCCGTATACCGGTTCCACAAGAGTTCAGACTAATGCGCCGCCGCGCGGGCCGGAAACCGCTGGACAGAAGAGGTGCTTGTGACCGCTCCCGCCACGCCGCCGCCGGTGCCCGACGTGGTGGTGCGCATCGCGGCCGGTAGGCCGGTGCGCGCGGTGTGGGTCAACGAGCTCGGGGGAGTGACGTTTCGGGTCGGCGACCGCGACGCCCGCGAGTTTGTGAAGGTGTCGAGTGCGGACCTGAGCGCCGAGGCCGAACGGCTGCGCTGGGCGGGCCGGTACCGGCCGGTGCCGCCGGTGCTCGGGGTGGGCGACGGTTGGCTGCACACCGCCGGGCTGCCCGGGGTGTCGGCCGTGCACCCGCGCTGGCTGGCGCGGCCGCGGCAGGCGGTGCGCGCGCTGGGTGCCGGCCTGCGCGCCCTGCACGACGGGCTGCCGGTCGACGACTGCCCGTTCGACTGGTCGGTGCCGGCCCGGTTGGCCCAGCTGGCTCCACCGCGCCGGGCCGGCCTGGAGGATCCGCCGCCGATCCAGCAACTGGTGGTCTGCCACGGCGACGCCTGCGCCCCCAACACCCTGCTCGACGAGGATGGTCGCTGCTGCGGGCACGTCGACCTGGGTGAGCTCGGGGTGGCCGACCGGTGGGCCGACCTGGCGGTGGCGACGCTGTCGCTGGGCTGGAACTATCCCGGGCAGTGGCAGGACGACTTCTTCACCGCCTACGGGGTGGAGCCCGACCCGGTGCGCATCGGCTACTACCGGCGGCTGTGGAACGCCGGGGATTGATCGTCCCGCTAAGCTCGGGGCGGTACATCCACGTCCCTGAGAGGCATTAGTGCAGGTCACCAGCGTCGGCCACGCCGGCTTCCGGATCGACACCCGCGCCGGCAGCATCCTGTGCGACCCGTGGGTCAACCCGGCCTACTTCGCGTCGTGGTTCCCGTTCCCGGACAACAGCACCCTGGACTGGGATGCGCTGGGCGACTGCGACTACCTGTACATCTCGCATCTGCACCGCGACCACTTCGACCCGCGGCACCTGGCCGCCCACGTCAACAAGGACGCGGTGGTGCTGCTGCCGGACTATCCGGTGCCCGACCTGCGCGGTGAGCTGGAGAAGCTGGGCTTTCACCGATTCTTCGAGACCACCGACTCGGTCAAGCACCGCGTCAGCGGCCCCAAGGGGGAGCTGGACGTGATGATCATCGCGCTGCGGGCCCCGGCCGACGGTCCGATCGGCGACTCCGGGCTGATCGTCGACGACGGCCAGACCGTCGCGTTCAACATGAACGACTCCCGGCCGGTCGACCTGGATGTGGTCGCCGCCGAGTTCGGCCGGGTCGACGTGCACATGCTGCAGTACTCCGGCGCCATCTGGTACCCGATGGTCTACGACATGCCCGCGCGCGCCAAGGAGACGTTCGGCACCCAAAAACGGCAGCGCCAGATGGACCGGGCCCGCCAATACGTCACCCAGGTCGGGGCGACCTGGGTGATCCCGTCGGCCGGCCCACCGTGCTTCCTGGACCCCGAGCTGCGCGACCTCAACGACGACCACGGCGACCCGGCCAACATCTTCCCCGACCAGATGGTGTTTTTGGAGCAGCTCCGCGCCCACGGCCACGACCGGGGCCTGCTGATGATGCCCGGCTCGGTGGCCGAATTCGCCGGTTCCCAACTGGAGTCGCTGACCCACCCGCTGCCCACCGCGGATGTGGAGGCCATCTTCACCACCGGCAAGGCGGACTACATCGCCGCGTACGCCGAGCGGATGGCGCCGGTGCTGGCCGCGGAGAAGGCGTCCTGGGCGCCGGCGGCGGGGGAGCCGTTGCTGGAGCCGTTGCGGGCCCGGTTCGAGCCGATCATGGCGCAATCCGACGAGATCTGCGACGGGGTGGGCTATCCGGTGCAGCTGGTGCTCGGCGCCGAGACCGTCGTGCTGGACTTTCCCAAACGCACGGTGCGGGAACCGATCCCGGACGAGAAATTCCGGTACGGGTTCGCGATCGCCCCGGAATTGGTGCGCACCGTGCTGCGCGATGCGGAACCGGACTGGGTCAACACCATCTTCTTGTCCACCCGGTTCACCGCCTGGCGGGTCGGCGGCTACAACGAATACCTGTACACGTTCTTCAAATGCCTCACCGATGAGCGAATCGTCTACGCCGACGGCTGGTTCGCCGAAACCCACGACGATTCCAGCTCGGTCACGTTGGACGGCTGGGAAGTCCAGCGCCGCTGCCCGCACATGAAGGCCGACCTGTCGAAATTCGGTGTGGTGGAAGGAACCACGCTGACCTGCAATCAGCACGGTTGGCAGTGGGACCTGAAAACTGGGCGGTGCCTGACCGCGCGCGGCCACGAATTGCGGTGTTCGCGGCCGTGACCGCGCACTACGACGACGGCCTGGTCCAGCTGGACCAGCAGGCGATCACGTTGCGGCGCTATCACTTTCCGTCCGGCACGTCGAAGGTCATCCCACTCAGTGCCATCCGCGGTTACAAGACCGAATCGCTGGGGGTGTTTGCGCACCGGTTCCGGATTTGGGGCAGCTCGGATCTGCGGCGCTGGCTGCCGCTGGACATCCGCCGGCCCCTCAAGGACACCCTGATCACGTTGCAGGTGCCGGGCACCTGGCCGAGCCCGGCGTTCACCCCGGAGCGTCCCGAGGAGTTTGTCGCGCTGCTCGAGGAGTTGCTGGGGGAGTAGCCCGACGCTGGCAAGCCTTTGCACCGGCGTGCGGCGGTTGCCGCCCGGCTTGTCCATAAGCAATTGATCATGCTCGCGGCGGCGGCAGGCTTCGACGAATTCGACTGCGGCGTCGGCGTTACCGAGGAACTCCTGATACTGCGCAGACGTGATTTCGTAGTATTCCTCGTAGTCGACGACACCGCTGCTGACCGGTATCGACGCGAAATACCGTCCGGAGGTGGATTCGATGCCGAGCGAGTAGCGGTCCCGCTTGGAGAATTAGGTGTCTTCGAACTGCACGACGGCCTCTCCCCGTTGCGGGTGGCGCCCCAGCGTAGCGCTCGTCAGGGCGACCCGGCTGAGGACACGAACTGATTGGAGCATCACCGACGGGCTCGCCGCGCCGTCAACAGCCATCTGCTGCTCAAAGCTACCGGCTTCCCGGTCGGGGTGACCGTAAGCCACGACCGTCGGGTGCTCACCGCCACCAGCGAGGGCCAGTTCTACAGCTTTCACCGCAGCATAACCCGCGCCGACCCGCTCAGTCGGGGGCGCGCAGTCCGGCGATCGCCCCTCCGGGGTGGTGCGAATTGGTGATTTGCAGCAGGCTGGTGCCCGCTTTCTGCAGCTCTACGTAGGAGGAGGGCCCGGTGTCGACGGGCATCGTCCACCGGGTTTGACACGTCGCCGGGTCGACGGCTTCATATGCGTCGTAGGAACTCGACTCATGATGCCGCCAGATGATGGTGGCACCGTCAGAACCCACGTAAGGCACACCGCGCAGATCCATGTCGCAGACAGGGCCGGGCTCGCCGGTGAACAAATCCCACGACTGCCAATGATCTGGCACGGTGAAGGTGTAAAGCTTGGTACCGATCATCCGGTAGCCATCAGCCAGCGGCGTCGACAACCCGACCACGAACTTGCCGGCCGCGGTGTAGATCTGTAGCCCGTTCGCCAAAACAGTCGGCATCGCCACATTGTCCTCCGCCTCAATGGCGCCGTCCAACTTGGCTACCTGTTTGCCATCGGCGTCAAACAACCCCACCCACCTGTGAGCAGGATCCTTGTCGAACTGGACCGCAAACCCGCCGACATAGGGCTGCGCGCGGACCGGTTCGAACCCCGACTGCGGCTTCGGCGTCAAATCCCGGCCATCCACTGAAAACACCCGAAGAGGTTGACCGTTTTCGGGTTCAGAGCTCTGCACCGCCACCGTCAACGGCGCGATGTCATCGGGATCGTCAGCGTTGACCTGGTACACGTCCCCGCTGCCGGGCACGAACCAGGTCGGCTCGCCCTGCGAGCCCACCCCGTAGACACCTTTGCCCTTCAGGGTGGCAACTAGATGATTGCCGATGCGGAGCAGGGTGGGCCTGCCCGGGTGATATGACTCAAGGCTGCCCACCGCCTGTACCTGGGGCTCCCCGGTGAACGTCACCTTGCCTCGCTCCAAGTCGATCACAAACACCCGCTCCCGCCCCCTACAGAAGTCATAGGCCGGCCCTTCTTTGCAAGTAGCGGTCACGCACACCGCCACCGACGGGCCGTTGGTGGAACAGTCGCCAAAGTAATACCCGGGGAGCTCGACCGGCGGAAATAGCAACTTCCCGGTCCTGGTGTTCAGCCCATACACCCACCCGTTCTCATCGTCGCTGAGGGTTACGAAAAACGCCTTCTCTCCGATCCCGGCGAAGAAATCACCCACCCGGGGCAGTCCGAGGTCGGCGACCGGCACCTGCCAGGTAGGCACCGGCTGGCGATCCAACGGAAACCCGATCAACCTGTCCTTGGGCGTGCCCATCGGCGCCTCCTGCGGCACCGACGCCTTACCCGCCCCACCGTGGGCGTCGTCACGGCCACCCGGATGCCACCACCGCACCGCGACCACACCACCAGCCACCACCAGCAGCACCACCACAAGCAGCACCGCGCCAACCCACCACCACTGTCGCGACCGCCGCGGACCCGACGGTGGCCCCGGCGGCCCGCCAACCGGCTCCACCCAACGAAACCCCCCCGACGGCAACCCCGAACCCGACACACCCGCTCCTCACAGATCCAACCGACCCGCCCAGCCTAGCCAGCCGCACGTCAGGGCGACCCAGCTAAGGACCACGGGTGACGAACGAGTGGTCGACTTTGTGCGATCCCACCGCGCGGGGATGGTTTAAGCTAGGCCAGAGCTGTCCACCTGGGCTTGGCCAGAATGGCAGGGTCTGTCATTCGCCTTGGTTCGTCCGCGGGCTCGCGGCGGTGGACATGAACGGGAGGGAGTGCTGGCATGGGTGGTAACGAGCCGCCGTCCGTTGAGCAGGTCAACGCGGCCGGTGCCCAAATCCAGGCAACCTCCGCTGCGGAGCTGGCCGCCGAAGCGAAGGTAGGGAATGTCGTTGCGGTGGCCCGAAGCGCTATCGGTGAGTGGCAGGGATACGCTGACGAGGCTAGAGAATCTCTCCAGGCTGCGCTTAGCAAAGCGAACCAGTGCCGCATCACTATGGGAACCGTGGGCGCGTCGTTCGAATCCGCCAACGCGACCGCGAGACATCTCGACGAATCGGCTGAAGTCATACGCCAAAATCTCCGCAGTAACGGTACGGCAGTCGAAAACCTCAAACACCTATTAGAGAAGTCTTTGGATGAACTCTTGAAGAAGGGCGAATCCTAGATGGAGTGTTGGAAGTGAGCCGTGCCGCCGAAGCATCTTGATGAATGGGGGGTCCCGGTCGACCCCGCCACGGGGAATGATGCCGCGGGCTACGGGCCGGCAGATCCGACCGGGGCGAACCCGGATCCACGCCATGTTCCAGCCCCGGCTGGCACAACGCATACGACGTATGGCGAGGAGGCTGTTAATGTTGATAAAGGCCCTACAGGCCCTACGGGCGAATTGTCAAGAATACGCAACGAGGTCAACGATCTCAACAACCATGGTGTCGATGCGGATCAACGCAGATGCACTCGGGGCGTAAATTTAGCGCACGTTACAGAGTATCTCGTAGGCCACAACGATATTAAAGGCGCAGAAGATGATGTTGCAAAGAACAATACGATTTATTGGTCCGACGCATCTAAAAGCGTAAACGATGCGATTAAGAAGTTGCAATCACTAGTCGACAGCGTTGCGATCAAGGGTCAGACCGCGTCCGCCATCCAAGAGCAGGCCAAGACCCTGATTAATAGCCTTACCTTCACCGCCGCCGGGGCCTGGCGCATGCACCATATCGTCGACCTGTTCTCCCGCGATATGACGATTACCAAAGATTTCTTCACGAAGCCGCCCGAACTCAGTGCGTGGGTGGAAGATCCCGGCCGCAAACCGGAAGACTTTGGGTGGCTGAACAACCTCGCGACATCATTCGTCAAGAACAACTATAATCCACCCGTCGAGTTCGTCGCGAATAACCATCCCTGGCTGCCGGTGGACTCGGCCAGCGTGCCTTCGGACCCGTCCGGACCCGGCCCCACCAGCAGCACCCCGCAGGCCGGATCGCCGGGCGGTCTCCCCGGAGACATGAATGCGGGCGGCCTGGGGACACCCGAAGGTCTGCTGGGTGGAACCGATCCGACCGCAGGGCGGGGTCAGGGCGGCAACCCGGCCAGCGCACTCGATGGTGCCGGGAAGGCCGCCCAGAGTGCTGGCGATGCCGCCGGCAAGGCTGCCAACAGCGCTGGCCAAGCCGGTCAAGGTCTCGGCAAGGCCGCCCAGGATGCGGCGGGCAAGCTACTCAACGGTAAGAACGGCGCGGGCAGCCTACCCGAAGGCGCGCTGAACCTAGGTTCCAACAGCCTCAACGGTGCGGGCAGGACCGGGGCCGGGTCCGGCGCGCGTAGCGGTGGCGGCGGTGCCGGTACCGGGACCCGCGGCGTGCCGACCGCTAAGCCGTCGGCGCAGACGGTATCGGCCAGCAAGGCGGGCGCGGCCACACCGGCCTCACGGGCGAGCCTCAGCAACGGCGGCAGTGGCGCATCGGGAGCGGGTGCCCCCGCCGGGGCCCGCGGCGGCGGGGCGGCCGGGAAGGAACACAAGGTGAGCAAGGCGCTGCGCCATGCAAAATACGATGTCGTCGAGGAGGGCGGCGCTGTATTGCCCGTCGTCGGGGAAGAACCCAAGCCGCCGCCCATCCCGACCAAGTCAACCTAAGCCGTGGCGGAGCCTAGTAAGCCCGACCACGTTGTACGAGTCACGCTGAAACACGTCGCTCAGGTCGAGGTACTCGGGGTGGAGGCGATCAGCGAGTCTTATGGGCGCGATTTCATCCCCCATCCGTTCGCCCACATCCGGCCGTCGCCGTTCACCGGCCTGGACGGATACACCAAGTATGCGAATGATCTGCTCGACCGAGTCAACCATGGCGACTTGGGCGAGCTCAAGAAATGGTTTTCCAGTTACGTCGGCGCTGATCTTCGGGTGGAATGCGCCATCGGCGCTGTTAGCGAACCGGGGGGCCGGCTGGTCGCGCACCGCTGCGGTGAGGTCGGCTACCTGGCGATACAACAACCCGACGAAGACACGGTCAAAATCTATGCGGTGCCGCCCCAAGGGCTGGGGGCTGCGATCGCCGGCTCGGTTGGACTGACCAAACCCGGCAAACACGCGAAAATCCTGATCCCCGAACTCGCCCCAGCGGCGCCCCGCCGCGACGTCACCGGCCCGGTCAGTATCCTTGCCGGGCGGGAGCCCGTCCACGACGGGGTGGTGGTGTCTCAGACGCAGATCGCGAGGTTCGGCCGGGTGCAAAGTCGCTGGCAGCCCGCCCGGAACTGGGGGTTTGATCGCCAGAAAAAAGCCGTTGTCTGGGTGCGGATCGATGACGACGGTGACTACATCTATGCTCCCGGTTTCACTCACCTGACACCGGCGACCGCCCGCGAGCTGATGGCGCGAGTCGACCAGCTCATTGCCGAAGACGTCGCCGCGATTCGCGAGGCCCGCAGCGCGCACCAGCCGGGTCGGCCATGGCGCGCCTAAGGACCACGGGGCACAGGCGCGGAACCGATCCCAGCTACCCGCAACTCGCCCTCGCGTATCTCCAGCAAGAAAAGCATTCCTCGGTTGTCGGCGAAATGGGTGTTGAGCCCCCACAACGACCGTTCCCTGATGAACCCGCCGAACGCAACCACCCGATCCGGGTCCAATTGGCCATGGTCTTCG
The DNA here is from genome assembly GCF_001854525.1 of Mycobacterium talmoniae. Classification (NCBI taxonomy): domain Bacteria; kingdom Bacillati; phylum Actinomycetota; class Actinomycetes; order Mycobacteriales; family Mycobacteriaceae; genus Mycobacterium; species Mycobacterium talmoniae. The sequence goes on along the minus strand of NZ_MLQM01000033.1, from coordinate 25,234 downwards.
AGCGCCCGGATATCCTTGCCCACCTGGCCCGGGACGTCCGGCCACGTCAAAGCCTTCAGGTTCGCGAGGTGCCCGGCGTCGCGTTCCCTAGTCCACGCCAGCACCGTGCTCTCGGCGACCGCGCGGGCCTGGCCGTTCGACATCGATTCGCTGGCGGTCATCGCGCGTAGCGTCGGCCCGTCCCCGCGGTCACGCCCGACGATCGCCACGGTCAACACCGCAGCCGCCGCGGCGACTGCCACTGCCCACAACCACGCCGCTACCCGGCGCGGCCTGCTGGCCCGCGCACCCAGCGCGGCGGGAACCGCGGGCTCCGCTGCGTCGTCGGTGTGCAGCATCAACGCGCCGGAGTCGTCGACCTCGACGGTCAGCTGCCGCCACGTTGCCCCCGCCGCGGCCGCGCGCCGGGCATATTCGGTGAACAACTCCACGGCCTCGACCGGCGGCGCGACCGAGACCGGGCCGGACTCGGCCATCGCCCAGGCTCGCGCCGACACCGGTGACGCCGATGCGACCAGCTCCGCTCGCACCCGGCTCCACCCGGCCGGCGCCCCGGCGAGGATCAACCGCATCGCGTCCTCGATCAACGACCGGTCATCGTTGTTGGCGCCGGTCATTTCAGTACCGCCCCCGCGATGTCGCACACCTTCAACGCACCGCCCTCGTCGGCCAGCGTTAGTTCGTCGGTGAAAAACCCGCCGTGCTTCTGCGCCGCTTCAACCAATTGTTTCTGGCTCTCGCTGACCGGACGGATGCGCACCGCCGTTTTCACCCGCACGTTGGCGCCCCCGTCGTGGAAACCGATGACCGCATCCGGGTAGACAAAACCTTCGTCCTGCCCGACGAGGCCGATCGATTCAATCCACATCAGCACCGCAGGCGACGGATCGGCACAAGCGACCGCGCGCATCGCCGCCACGTCCGCCCGGTTCTCCGCATCGAACCACTTGTTGACCACCTCGAAGGCTTCCCGCTGCCGCGGCGGCGGCGACGGCAACGCGGTCATCCCGACCCGCGGCGGCGGCCCCCACTGCCAGCCCACCGCGAACACCACCCCGGCCGCCGCCAACAAACCCGCGGTCAGCGCCGCTAACATCCACGACACCCAGCGGCGCCGGACGGGCGGTGCCACCGGCGGATCAGACTCCGGGTAGGCCGACAGCAGTCCGTCAGCGTCACAATCGATGACCAGCCGCTGCCATGGCGCCCCGTTGGCGACCGCCCGGTGCTGGTGTTCGGTCAATATCGCGAGCACCTGCGCCGGCACCGCTGCCGGCTGAGACTGTCCGTCGACGGTCGTCACCGACGCCTCGGCCACCGGCGGGGCGATCACGGCGTGGAACCGCGCCCAACCCGCCGGCAACCCGCGTACCAACAGGGCAACCGCGTCCTCAACCAACTCCCGGTCACCCAGCCCAGCCCCATCCGGCAGCATCCGGCCAGATTAACCGGCACTCGGGTTTATCTGCCAGAATGGTGGCCGTGGGAGTGTTCGACGAGCTCTTCGACGGGGAAACCGATTTCGACACCAGGGCTGAACTGAGGGCTCTGGAAACGGTCGTCGAGGAGATCACCGCAGCGAACCAGCAGTTCGTGCTCCAAACCGCTGACGCTCGCTCACGCGACAAACTGGTCCGAGTGTGGGTGAACGCGCAGGGCGTGCCCGTGCAGGTGCAGATCGACGAGGAATTGTTTGCCGAGTCGACCAACACTCAGGTGGCAGCATCGATGCTTGAGGCCGCCCAGGCCGCGGCGGCGATCATGCAGCGAAGAACCGAGACTTTTAGCGCCGAGCTGCAGAGGAAGGTCGCGCTCGAGCCGATGTTCGCCCAGGACTCCATTGCCCACCTCGACGTATTCGAGGAGCTGCAGCAGAAAGTGCCGCTGTCACCACCCGACTCGCCCGAACGGCACCCCGACACAGATTCCCCGGCCCGCCCCGGCGACGATGACACCGGGGAATGGCGGGTGAGGATCTTTGACCACTGAGCCGAAAGACGTTGACCATGACCGAACCACGCGTCACCTACTACGCTCTGCTCGGTGGTGGCCGCACCGCGGATAATCCCTCTGGAATGGTTCGCCGCACCCACACCGACCCGCCCGTCGACGAAGCGTTCCACCGCGACATGAAATGGCATCGGTCCGAATATCTGGCGCGTTACTACCGACGCGGAACGACCGACATCGACCACGAAAAGATCTCCGAAGACGCCGCCAACGCCATCCTGGATCGCTGGCGCGCTAAATGGACGCAAGAGGACCTGGGGCAAAGCGGGGAGAGCCCGGCGAGCGGCGAGTAAACCCGACGGATCACCGGTGCGGATAGGTTCGCAGCAAAACATCGGCGGCATCCAATTGCGCGAGCGCTTCGGCCATGTCGAAGGCCGCCGGCACGCCGCTGACGAACAGCTCGGCTAGGTTCTGCTCCGACGCGGTCCCCGCCTCGGCAGCCTCGATGAGGCGCAGCACCGAGGCGCTGTTACGTTCGTCGGGCCTGACGATATGCTCCAGGGTCTTCGCCACCAGTTCGGCCGTGCTGGCCGTGGTCCGCACCCCCGGCGCACCGCCGGCGAGTTCCTCCGTGCGGTTCCAGGGTGGGTCTTCGCTTGCCAGCACGCCAGCCTCGGGCAGTTCGGCCCGGTACCAGTGCCCGTCGTCCCACCAGTAACAGAAGGACAGCCGACCGGCCGCTGCGCGCGGGTGCAAGTACAGGTTGTGCAGCCAGCTGGGCGCACCTCGGTACAGGTCGGGCCACCCAATCAGGCCTCGGTAGGCTGCCGAAAGCAGACGAGAGTTGTCGCGTCCACCGGAGAATACGCCGCGGTCGCCGGGCAGGCGGGCCAGGATGCAGCCCCCGGTGTCACCGATATATTCCTGGAACGACGGGTCGGTGCGCGATCCCACCGATGCGTCGGATCCGCGAGACACCGCGGCGAGCACCGCGATCCGAGCCCACAGCAACGACAGCGGCGGTAAGTCGTTGTCTGCGACCAGTACGTCGACGCCGGCGGCCGCGGTAATGCGCGCGTCGGCGGCGCTGCGCAGCTGCCTGCCGTCGTTGGCCATGTGGGCCAACAGCCATAGCGGGACATTCGGGCGCGGGTACCGTTCAATGTCGCGGCGGTAGGCCTCGCCGGACAGCAGCTGATCGGCGGGGAGTTCAGCACCGCCGTAGTCGAATCCGACCCGCAGGCCACCGGCGCTGTCGTATTCGAACAGCAACCGCAGCCATGGACCGTCAGGCCCGACGGCGGTGATTTGGCGGTGCAGGCGGATCGGCTCGACAATCCTGGACTGAATCGGGATCGAAAACGTCTGTTCCGCTGTCAGTGCGACGGCCCGCGTAATTTCTTCACCACCGGCCATGCTGAACACGCCCCGCAGCTTGTTCCACCCTGCCGGAGCCTCTTGGGTCAGCGCCCGCACCACCTGCTCCACCAAGACCCGCGGATCCTGGCCCTGGTTCGTCACCTACCCACCCCTGACTCGACTCATCCGGGTCCTCCTGCCCACAGGGAACGAGTCGCTGTTGATCGTGAGTTCGAACCGACGATCGGCATTGGGGTCGGTGATACGGGCCCGTAGCCCATCATGGATTCCCACACTCATCAGCGCATCGCGCACGTGCCCCTCGGGGACAGCTGGGCGTTCTCCCGTAACCACCCTGATGTTGGAATAAAGCTGGGCGCGTTCCCACAGCTGTTCGGGTGTGGCGGTCAACGTCACCGGGGCCGCCACGACGTAGGTCTCGTAGTCGGGTGGTGTCGGGTGCCCGTGCCGATCCCAACCGATCCGCCATTCCGCGGTGGCCGGCCCGACCCGAAAGCCGAGGTAGTCGCCCCACTCCTTGACCCCGGCCAGCGTCCGTTCGGCCGCGTCCGGCACCTCGTCGCGGCGGTAAGGACGTTTGCGGGGTTGCGCATCGTAAACAATCGGTACGCGCTCGGCGGCCGGATCCAGCGGCCAGCGCCGCCCTCCAACCGTGCCCGGCCAGTCAGTGTCGTAGAAGCGGTGGTAATAGGTGGGGCTCGTCATGACGATGTCAACGGTGGCACTGTCACGGTTGGGCGCGTGTTGGCGTCCCGGGAGCTGGACCGAAATACGCGACCCATATGGGCCGGCCTGATAACGGCCACGCCAGACCGGGTGCAACTCGTAGACCGGGTACGGCTGACACACCTTCGGCAGGATACGACGGTAGAAATCCGACGAGTCGACTGCGCCGCGTGGCACGGCGACCCGGCTGGTCAAGTACGCACCGTTCATTGCGCCGGTGGATGACAGGAAACGGTGTTGACCGCCGCACTGCATGGTTCCCGTCGACTGCGTCAACCAGGGTTCGGCCGCTGCGATGTCCTCCGCAGCCAACGCGGCGACGATGTCGCGGATGAAGAGCACTCCAAAGGCACTGACCGCATTGGCTTGGCGCCAGGTAAACCACCGTCGGCGCGACACCCACCCGTTCTCACAGCCCGCCAGGTCGACCACCGGCACCGGCTGCCGCAGGCCGTCACGAAATCCGGCCCGCAGCTGCGCCCACAGCCATTCGATCTGGTTGATGTCGCCCCATGGCCGCCGCATCACTGCTCCTGTCCGCGGACCCTCCGGGCGAACCGGGACGCGAACGTGTACTGCAGGTCGTCGGGGTTGATCGACGAGGCTTGTTCCACCACGCGGTCATCGGCAACCAGGAACACCATCCGATCGACCGCCACCTCATCGGCGGGCACCGGGACGAAGACCTGCCAACCACCGGGAATGCGGGTCGCAACCAGCTGATCAAGGGGATAGCCGTGGGTGCTGATCTCACGCGACCGGCAATAGTCCACAACCAGCTTTAGGGCGGTCGTTTGGTCGATCGGAGGGTAGGGGGGCAATAGTGCACCGGCGGCGTCGAGTTGCGCCAGCGCCTCGGCGACATCGAAGGTCTGCGGAATCCCGTCGATGAACATTCGGCTCAGGTGAGTGTCGGAGACAATGCCCGCTTCGGCAGCGCGAATCAGGCGAAACGCCGAACGCGCATTGCGGTCCGTCAATTCGATACCTAGGCGTTTCAATACTTCGGCCACCAGGTCGGCCGTGCTGTCTTCGGTCCACACGCCAGGGACACTCGGCGTTATCTCCTCCTCCGGACGCCACGGCGAGTCGCCTCGCTTGAGGGCAGCGGCCTCCGCGAGCTCGGCCCGATACCAGTGGTCGCCATCCCACCAGTAGCAGAACGACAACAGCCCCTGCCCGGCGCGCGGGTCCAGATACAAGTTGTGCACCCAACTCGGGGCGCCCCGATACAGGTCGGGCCAGGCGATGGCGCCCTTATAGGCGGCGGACAGCAGCCGCGAATCGTGGCGCCCGCCGGATAACACGGCCCGGTTGTCGGGCAGGCGGGCCAGGGCACAGCCGCCGTTGTCACCGGCGTGGAATTGGAAGGCGGGATCGCATCGCGGCCCCAGCTGCAGGTTTCCGCCACGACACACCGCGGCTAGCACCGCGATGCGCGCCCAGAGTTGCGGTAGGGGCGGGATTTCGTCGTCGGCAATCCGGACATCCCCGGCTCCAACCGCCGTGTTGCTGCGCGCGGTGGCGGCGCTGCGCAGCTGTTGGCCCTCATTGCCCATGTACGCCAATAACCAGAGCGGGGCATCTGGGCGGGGGTACTGCTCGAAGTCTTGCAAGTACGCGTCGCTGGAAAGCAGCTGATCGGCGGGCAACTCGGTGTCGCCGTAGTCGAACCCCACGCGCAGCGTGCCGCTGTTATCGCAATCGAACAGCAGCCGCAGCCAAGGCCCTTGCGGACCGACGGTAACGCGGCGATGGGTGCGGATTGGCGCGATGATGCTTGACTCGACCGGTACCGCGACATCACCGCGAGGAGTCTCCGCTACTACCTGCGCGACTTCCTCGCCGCCAGCCATGCTGAAGGCGCCGTGCAGTCGGGTCCACCCGGCGGGAGCCACCCGCGCGAGGCTGTGCACCATCTGATCCACTAACTGACGAGGGTCCCCATCCGGGGCAGCATCGTCGATGCCTACCCCAGGGATTCCGCCTTCGACCAGGGCATCGGCGGCGAACCGTAGGGGGTCGTATCCGCCCGGATCAGTCACGCGGCTACCTCCTGCTGGTTCGGTCGGTGTGTCGTCGCTTGGGTAAGGCGCCGTTCTTCGCCACTCTAATGGCTGTGGTCAGCCTGCGACGATCAGAAGAATCGGGCGACGCCCGGTCAGCGCAGACGGCAGCAAGTTCCCGGCTTGCGGCGTCGCCGGCGCCCTAATATCGCGGGCCCGGTGTGGATCACAGCCTCGACATCGTCAACGCAGCAATGAGTTCTGGGATGTTTAGGCGAAAAGGTCGGTGCCCGTGTCGTGAGGCGGGGGTGGGTCGACGAATGGGTGTCGTTGACGAAATTCGGCGGATAATTGGCTGCTAACTTTCGATACCGGCGCCGCAGCAGGTGCGGAGCTGACCTGGTCGTCGTCGGCGACACAGTAGAGGATGTCGACTGGGTGGTTGGTGGTTAGCCGCCAGCCGTTGCGCAGCCGTTCGGGAGTGAGACCGTCGGCCGGGTAGGCCGGGTCGTGCGCGGCCAGAAAGTCGCGGATGGTGGCCAGGGCCTGGGCGGGCGGCAGATACGGGCTGTCAGCCGGTGAGGGGAAGTAGAAAATTTCGTCGGCGGTGGGCGCGGGGTAGCCGGCGCCGCTGAGGTCACGCACCGGCACCAAACGGCCCGACACCAGGTGATACGGAACGATCGCCATGGTGACCTGTGCAGCCTCCGCGATATCGATCGTCGCCAATATTTCACCCATACCGAGTACCTCTGCATTCGGGAAATGCCCCCACTCGTTGAATGTCGGGGACGGTGCTTCCTGCACCGTGCGTTTCACCCGGCGCCCCCCGCCGATGCTGACCCGCAACCGTGGGCCATCGATCCGCTCGATCGAAAACGGTGCGCCCTTGTACCGACACGTAGTGATCACCCGATAGAACGCCTCGACCTCGGATGCTGCCACCGTCTTGTAAGCGATCGTTTGCACGAAAGCATTACGGGCGTCCTTGGGTTCGAACCCTTTCGGGATCCCCTGCCCCGGCGACACCAACAGGTCGATTCGCGGAGCATCGTCGTAGCAGCGGAACACCCGCCCCTGATACACGCAGTAATAGTCGCGGGGGAGTAGCTGGGTTCCGTCTAGCCGCAGCGGCCGATCCGGTGAAGGAACGCTCGGGGTGCCGAACACCTCGTCGGCAACCGCGCTGGCTTCGGCCGCGCTCACCGGCGGTGCCGAAAAACCCCGTTCACGCAGATACGCGAGGAACTCAGCGCCCGGACTGAGGTTGTAGTGGCGCACAAAGTAGCTGACCGCATCATCCCAACGCCACACCCCATCGGTGCGTTGCGTCAACGGCACCCGCGCCGTCGGGTCATCCGACCACGGGTCGCCGATCCGTGCGGTGGTACGCGCCACGACCGCGCCACCATCGAGATAGTTAGCAACGCGCACCGCATCCTGAGTCGACAACCGCGGCAACGACTCATCCGGCGCAACCCCCAATTCACTGTCCGGATCCGCTCGCCACACCGACACAACCCTTGTCGTCACCACACCACCTTTACCGGAATAAGCCCCGGCTCATAACAATCCTCGCGGATACAGCGACTCTTCGATTCTGGGCCACCCAAGACATCCATTGATTTCTTCCGGCGTAGAGCCAATGTGGTTACCGATACGGATTCTGCAGCGTTGCCTAGACGCCAGCGCGGTGTGTGTGACCACGCAAAAGAACTTGTCACCGTTTGTACACCGGGGGTTTCCAGGAACGGATGCCGTCTTTGGTGATTTCCGACGGCATTCGCAAACCGCCTTCCCGGTCGGCGTATTTGCCGGGGTAGTACGGCGAGGTCCACGTCATCGACACTCCGCCGTGGGGTTGGCGGTTGACGGTAACGTGGTACGCGTACTTCTTGTTCTTATCTGTCCACGCGTCGACACTGCGATCGTCACGCTGAAATTCCTCGTACCGGTAGGTCCAGTCCCACCCGTCGAAGAGACGCTTGAACGCATCGAAGATCTGATCGTTAGCGCCTTCCGGGTACCCCCACACCCAATACCTTGATTGGAAATTCCATGCGCCTTTCGGGCCCACCGGCCCGCTCGAACAACTCAAGGGTGGCAAGCCGGGTGCTTGGAACCCGATCACCAAACCGTCGGGCATGCGCTTGAGGATCTCGACGGTGTAGAACACGATGCCGTCGCGCACCGCGGACTCTGTGAGTTCCGGACTGACCAACTCGGGTGCCTTAGCGTCGAACGCGGCCTGCTGCTTGTGATCCCACAACAGGTGCAGCTGGGCCTGTACATCAGAGACGTCCTCGGCGGCGACCGGTTGCCACAATGCCGGATCGTTTAACGCGGGTGTTGCCGTATAGGGCATCGGCTCCCACCGACTTGACGACACCGCATACCCTTCCACCGCCTTTCCGTCGGTGGAGCGGATGAGAAGTTTCGGCTCCTCCTCGGTTTCGGGCACCGTCAGCCAGTATCCTGGCCCGACCTGTCCGGCGGTGAGCATGCCTTCGCTCAACCGTGCGTCAAGGTCATCGTAGGAAAGCAGCAGCACTCTGCTGAACTCTTTGCCCGTGGGGGCCATATCGGCGTGCACGGTCGGATCTGACCGGACGCTGAACCGTCGCACGGACTGCCTCACGGCGTCGGTAGACAGCCCATTGCAACGCGCAATGTAGCCGACGACTTCGTCCGAAGCCTCGCCGTGGATCAGCCGCGAGTCCATGCCCTCCGATTGCCAGCTCTGCGCTAGTCGTGTGACACCGGTCTTCATCCGCAGAAAATCACCAATGCGAGCGATTATGTATTTGCCCGCGTCGTCACTGCGCGAGAAGATCGCCTCGACCACCGTGGACGGAATCGCTTGGCGTTCGGCCGTGACCCACGACACCACATAACCAGCGGGTGCCTTGTAGAGGAGATATCCGGCCCAGTCCGGGCGGGCGTAGCCACCGCAAAACCACAACCTATCCCCGGTGACCTCGGGTGGACGCCATTCCTGCTTTCCAGCTACGTCCGACCACCGCTGCCGCCAGTCGTTGTACCGAGCGACCAACTCCTGACCCGGCGCACCGACAACATCGATCTCCGTCAGTTCGGCTGCACTCTCAGCATTCTCGGCATCGATTCTTGCGCCAAGCTCGCGCCCTTCACGCAGCCAGCGAGCGCGCGCCTCACCAAAGAACTCCTTCTCGGCCTTCTTATCCTCATAAGACCAAGGGTCGGCCTCATATACATCTAGGTGGGGATGGAGCGCCAAGAACTGCTTCGACAACTCCTGCTCTTCGAGGTTGTGTCGGCGCATCAGCGCGATGTCCCGCGGATCGACTAGCGCCATGTTACTCTCAATTCCCTTGATCGCTACAGTTGCTTAACGCCGTACCAGCTGTTACCGAGCATAATTCGCTCACCCAGGTCCGGATAGTCGACGGTTTCGAGCACCGCGATCTCTTTCGGCGTCGGGAGCTCGCGATAAGGCCGGAGCTGTCCGCTCTCGTCCACTAGTCGTCCGCGCATCTCGGTGAGGAGGCGCCGCGCCTCGGCGGAGTCGATCTGGTTAAGTACCGTGTCCATCCGTTGCACAATGTTGCCCACCGAGGATTTCAGCCTCGCCGGGTCCGGATCCCACCGGAAGTCTTGTCGTGCCCACACCAAGCCGCCATCCTCCAGGGCGGCATGTACCTCGATTCGGTCTGCGCCCGCCCGCCGGTAGTAGTCCTCGAGCCGAGGCGCGAATGCCGAGGCGAACCCGTTGCCTTTCGCGTGGTCCTCCAGGATCATCGCATTGTTCTTCACCACAATTTTCCCGTTGGGATCGCGGGTAAACTCCCGCTCGATCACACCGACTGGCTCGCCATCCAAATGGATGACCCCTTCGATAACCGGCGAACGCACCTCGTGGAACTCGACGACGAACGCATATCCCTTATGCGTGTGTACTACCCCGGACAGGTCATCGGCTAGTTGCCGCAGGCCTGCGTCGTCACCGTGAGCCAACCCGTCGACGACATCCGACAACGGTTCCGCGAACCGTGGTTCCAGCTCGCGCCGCTCGTAGGGGGTGGCCCTGTACGCGCCCTGGTCTTCGGTGAATCCGCCTGCGTCCCTGCTTTGTGACGCTTCAAACTCCGAAGACGTGTGCATGCTCTCGTCGAGTCGGGCTTCGATGCGATCGCCGCCGCTGTCCGAATGCCTGGCCGGCGAGGGGTCCGCCGCGATGATGCGGGCCATGTGCTGCAACGCCTTGCTGTCGCGGTCGAAGTAGGCGTTGTGCGGGTCGCGGTGCTGCTCAGTGTCGACGTCCCAGACCTGCCCGCCGAAGGCCGGGCGGTGCGGCATAAGCCCGTGCCCGACCCCCAACCGGTCCAGGCCCAGTCGCCGCGCCAGATCCACAGCACGGATCGGGTCGTCGGTGCGGGTCATAGTGTGCACTGGGGCCTGCCCAGCCACTAAAGGTTCGCCCTTGAGCATCAGCCCCGACACGTCGGCGACCCTCAAGCCCGGGCTGCCCAAGTTGATCAGGCCATCGGCATTGAGCCCGTATCCGCCCTTGGCGGCCTCACCGACCAGGACTGTGCCATACGAATGCCCCGCCACCCACAGTTTGTTCTCTGCGACAAGATTCGTGAGTTGAAGCCGGTCACAGTGATTGCGCAACGCCGCGGCACCCTCACGCGCGAACCGGGGGTTCCGCGCGCCGGTGGCGGGATTCACCAAGCTCTGGGGGGCGTGATAGTTCTGATAGTCCACGACCGCCACATGATCATGGCCAAGACGAGCAACCAGGGTGTCGTGTATCCGAAGGCTGACCTCCATGTAACCCGGCTTCTCGAAACGTTCCTTAAGTCCGAACCAGTTTTTGAAGCCGGGGCGTTCCGGATAGGGGTTGAGGGTGTCATGGTCGGTGAAGGTGCCCGGGGCGAAGACCACCGTATGGCTGGCGGTATCAGGATTGCCCACCGCGGTGATGCTTCGGCCGTCGTGTTCGAACCCGAGCAGGTACCGGGGCGGCTCATTGTGGCGGGGCGCCACGGCGTCAATCACATCTTTGTAGCACTGCAGACGATTCCAGTCCTCCGGGGTCGCGAACTGCTTCCACTGATCCGGGCCCATGGAGGGGTCGGCGCCGTTGATCTTGGCGCGCATACGGATGTCGTCGATCAGGTTGTCGTGCAGATTGTGCGCGGCTTGGCGGGCGTAGTGATCGCACACGTCCACCGGTAGTGCGGCATGTTCACCGAACATGGGCTCGACGGTGTAGAGGTAACCACGTTCGTCGGCGGTCAGGTCGTCCCACAGGTCGCGCAGCGCCTGCCGCTCCTCGCGGCTGAGATCCGAACCGTCGAAAAGCGGGTCATGCCCATCACCTCGGTGCGGCATGCCCAGCTGATCCGACCGGTGCGTGTGGTCGGGATGAGGCTGTTCCAAATCGACTGGCTCCGCGAGGTTTTGACGGAATTCGTCGATCAACGTGCGGATCCGGTCGAGACGTCGCTCACCGGAATGGTCGGTCTGGGCGCGCCCCTCGCAGGACTCTACCGCGGAAACGGACTCAGCGTGGTCGGCGTGGCGCGCGGGATCCGCCCCTCCCCGCGCCGTTGCGGCCTGGCCATCGGCCGCATCCGCGTGTTCCCGTGCCGCGTGGTTCTGGAGAAAATCCTTGATATCCGGGCGCGGAGTGTTGTGCGGGTCACGCAGGTGCGCATCGGCCGCTTTAGCCCAGTCCCGGATCGCCCGTTCGTGCGCCGGGTGTTGACGCACCATGTCGTCCACAACGGAGCCGAACTCGGGCGGGCCGTGGCCCTCGGCGGGCAGATCTTCCGGTGTGAATCGGTGCCATCGCCCGTCGGGGGGAATGCGTGGCGTCAGTTCGCCGTTGGGGCCGCGCTCAAAGCCGGTCACCACCGGTTCACGGCCATCGGGGAATGTCCAGACCGGACGGTCGGGGGCACTGACCGGCACCCCCAGTTCGCGGGCCAACTCGGCGGCGAACGGCTGGCTGCCGCGACCGGTGTCACACGACAGCAACCGGATCGGAGACCGCCCATCCCAGCCGGTGCTGTTGCGGATCACCTCAGCGAACCCGCGCGCCCCCATCCGGTGCTCGGCGCCGGCACCGTCCCACACCAAAACCCCGCGCGCATCACCGTGCACATCGATGGTGAACTCACCAGCGACCGGGCGGACATCCCCGGCAGCCGAGCGCATGGTGGTGTCTGCCGGGTCGAAGAACGCCGCCCCAGCCTCGGTGGCGAACACCGAACCCTCGAATACCCGCGCCGCAGCTGCGGGGTCCACAGCCTCCCCTATCGGAGGACCGGTACCGGGCGGTTCGCCATCGGAATCCCAGCCCCGATGCACCGGGGCCCCCGAACCGTCCGGCGGATCCGGATGCGGCCCGTGCTGCGGCGAATCCGGGAACACCCACTCCCCGCCTTTGTGGGCAGGCCAGCCGTCAACCACGTGATCGTCGGGCTCTTTAGCCGACACCCAGGTGTCTTTGCTCTCGAGCCGCGCCACGAGATGCCGCGAGCCGTCCGAATCGACCCGAATCAACACCGCCCCCGGCTTCCACCGCCCGTCTTTCAGCTGATACTCGGGATTGAGGCCATGCCCGTCGCCGGTGTACCCGGTGCCTGTATGTGGCGGCGCCCCGGAGTCAAGATCCATCGTGTGTGGGTCAACGATGCCAAGGTGCTCGGTGACTCGCCCATTCGGCACATAGAAGTCGCCGGCGGCCAACTGCCCCTCGATGACATAGACGTGATCGGTGGTGGTAAACACCTCGTACGGTGACCACTCGCCGTAGTCCAGCCGCAACCCGCGCAACATCTCCGGCGGCGTCCGCAGGTTAGCGGCATCCGAGGCTACCGACACACACCCAGATGCAGCGTCGGCTTTGTACCGCCCACCGCCGCCGTACTCGGAACCGGGATTGGCGACCTGCTCGAGAATGGTTTCGACCGCCGGTTTGCCGACCACCTTGCGGATCACTTCCCCGGGACTAGGATGGGGATGAGCCATCCGCGCCTCATACACCATCCGCAGCTGCTCGGTACTGAACTCGCCGGCCAACCCATCGCGGCCCACCACCGCGGCCCGTTCGTTGATCGCCATGAGGTCATCCAGGCTGAACCCATGACGCTCCAACACCGGCAGGACTGCCTCGATCGGATCCGGCCGCGCAGGCGTCGAATCGCCAGGACCGGCCGGTTGTCCCGCTGGCAGCTGACCGGGGTCACCGTCATGATCGCTGGGCAGCCTGTCACCGATCACTGCCTTGTCCGTGTGCAGCCCCTGTTCGGGTGAGAGCGGCCGTGCGGGTGTTCCGTCTGGTTCGAAAACCGCGACTTGTCTGCGGGCGACCAAGTCGGTGTCGGGGAGCCACGGTGTTGGCGTGCGCCCGTTGCCGTCATAGACGTACAAGGACCCCGAGCCGTGCGGTGCATGCGGGTTGGGTTCCACCACATACAGATGCGATCCGGGATGCCCGCCGTGTAGGGCCGCGGGATGGTAGGTGTCGACGACGAACACGCTTTTGCCGTCGCGGACCGCCGCTTCGATGGCGGCGGCATCGCCTTCGCGCAACCGGGTGCCCAACGCGTGCTCCAGATCGTCTTGGCGCACACCTCGGCCGTCGTGCAATTCGTCCCCGATCTGCCTGATCGGGGAGTCGGGGTGGCGTTCGACGAAGCCTTCGATGCCCTGCCGAACACATTCGCGCGGGCCGGGATAACCTGTCGCGGGTTCGGCGGGCCGGGCCCGCGCGGGGTCACCGACGAAGCGATGGTCCGGGTCATGCCGGCCGAGTTCGAGGGTGAGCTTGTCGATATCGCCGGCGAAAATGTGGCTCAGGTTGTCCAGGGATTCGGTGACGCGCACATGCGGGTCATCGCGCAGCAGAACGGGTTTGCCGTCTGGACCGATGGCCTCGGAGGCAAACATGTTGGTGTGTGAACCCAGCCCCTTGGTGAGTTCGTGCGCGGCGTATTCCGCGCGGATACGCACCCCGCCGAAATCCGGCGATGCCGGGTCGCGGCCTAGCCCGAACCGGCCGAAGATCTGAGCCGCTCCGGGCTCGCGACCAAACCCGAACCGGCCCAACAAAGGATGGCCGGCAAGCTGGGAACTGCCGACCTTCGTCACCATATCCCCGCTGGAGGACGCGACATACACCCGATCGTCGACATGGAATTCGCTGGCATGCGCCACCGGCCCGGCACCGGGCGAACCCATCAGGGTTATCGAGTGGACGTAGCCACCGAGCCGGCCTCCAGCACCGGCGTACGCGGTGGTGGTCGACCCATACGAATGGCCGAACAGCTTAATTTCTGGCGGGTGGGTCCCGAAGCTAGCGTGCAGGGCCGCGACATCGTGGGCCAGCCGGTGACCGCCTGCCTCGGCGAAGGTCGGGTGAATGGTCTGGCCAAAGATGCCCCGCCCCGACGGGGCGTCATACCCGAGCCAGGCGAACGTCGCTCGCCGCGTGTCGGTCCCTTTGAGGCCCGCGCGCATGTGCAGGTTCTCCGCGGCGTTGACGATGCCGTCAAAGGAACGGATGTTGCTGGTGATACCCGGCGTGTAGACAGCGACCTGGTCGGCGCCACTTAGGTCACCGATGGCCATGACCACGCGCCCGTCCCCGCCGAACGCCAACGGATCGTAGGTCCACATGCGTCGCGGCGGGCTGCCTTCCGGTGGCTGATAGCGCTCTTGCCAGATCCGGTCCACCGAGCGGGTCTCCTGCGTGGAGGTGAAGACCGCGGCCAGCCTGCGCAATTTGGAATCCGAGCGTGCGGTGTCGGGCAGCTTGCCGTTGAAGTCGTCGCCTCGGATATCGGGGCGAGGGTTGTGCTCTGGATCCCGGAAATGGTCGTCCATCTGTTTGGCCCAGTCCCGGATTGCCTCGGCTTGCGCCGGGTGGCGCTCGGCGAAATGTTCCACCAGGTTGTGATCCACCAGCGTGGTGCGGACGTCCGGAGGCATGCCATCAAGGTGGGCCAATTCGCTGTGGTGTCCGGCGCGGGTCTCATGAGCGATGATCGCTTCACGCATCGCCGGATCGAGGGCATTCCACCGCTGCAGCACCTGGCTGCCCTTCTGATGCACCGCGCCGGTATTGCCATCGGTGGGTTCGGTGCTGTGCTGTTTGAGGTCGTTGATCGCATGCGCAACGTCATCAGGACCGGGTGTGCGGTGCGGGCCCCACTCGGGTGCCGGACCGTGCGGTGGGCCCTCGTGATCGGCCGGCTGGACCTGCCCGTCGCCGGCATGCGGATCGGCTGTACGCGGAGGTGGCTCGTGGTGTGGTAGCGCTAGGTCGGTGCTGCCGGGTGGCCGGGGAACCGCGCCGAATATTGCCGCCTGTTGTCGTTGCAACTCGCGGACACGTTCGGGCGATGTGCCAACTTCGCGCTCCTCCGCGTATAGCGGGTGGGTGTTCATTTTCGCATCGAAGCTTGACGGCGTATGGAACTGCACTTCGAAAACGTGCCCGCTTACCGGATCGCGCCAGAAACTATTGATGCCCTGATACGCCGGATTACCGTCCTCCGTCTCAGAGCCCCATGAATTTTTGAATTTGACCGGCTCGTAACCATTCGCTAGCAGCTCATCCACCGCGTGATTCACATTCGAGGTATACGACTCCTCCGAAGACCGCACCGTGTAGCGGATGGCATCCTTCATGTCGGTCAGGTGCTCAGCGATACTCAGGTCTGGGTCCTCGCCGATCACCTCAGCCAGCTTCCGCTTGAACGAATCCTCGGTCTTGAGTCGATGATCGAGCCCCACCAACTCGGCTCGGTCGAGCCCGCCCGTGATCCGGCCCATCGCCTCGGTAATGCCTTCTTCAGCCCCCTTCGCACTCGCCAGGAACCGATTAGCCTCGGCATTCGCGGCTGCGTCAAGCGACGCGCCCTGGTCGTTACGCCAACCCCCGTCCACGACAGGCTCCGCCGTTGGCCCAACATCCTCACCAGCCGCGTGACCGTCACGGGCGTCTGGCAACTCGTCGGGCGGCCCACGCCAACCACCCATATCGTCGCGGAGCTCCGGTGAAGTCATGGATGCTTCAGGGGTGCTGGCAATATCGGTCTCAGGGCCGTTGCCACGGTTGGTGTCGGTGACGGGCTGGTCCGGCGAAGGCTTCCCGTTGTACGCGGCGGTTGGCTTGGCGGATCCCGCAACTGGCCGATCTCCCGCGACAGGTCGATCTCCGGCAGCAGGTCGATCTCCCGTAACAGGCCGATCTCCCGCGACAGGTCGACCCGATCCCGGATCCAGCCCGCTCGTCCCGAGGGCGGTCTGGCCCGAGGGCCCGCCCCCCGACTTTGCCTGATCCAGCGATCCGCCGACCTTCATATTACTGTGAGCATTCAGATCGGGCTGGGGGCCGCGTATCTCGGGTGTGCCGGCCAGATCGGGCTGGGGGCCGCGTATCTCGGGTGTGCCGGCCAGATCGGGCTGGGGGCCGCGTATCTCGGGTGAGCCGGACAGACCGGTGGTGGCTGCTTCGGTCGCGGGGACAGACTCGCCGGTAACATTCACCGAGTCCGCTGGGACCTCCGCGCTCGCTGCATCGGGTAGCGACGCCATAGAACGCGCATCGACCAAGTCCGGGCCGTCTGCCGCCAGCGAGGCGTCCGCCGCAGGAGCTGCCTTCAACGGGGGCGACGGCGGAGGCGAGTCGTCCGGGCCTCGGGCGACTGGGGCGCTGGGTGGTTGCGCGGTTGGGCCACGACCGACCGACTCCGGTCGCGATGCCAGCTCCGGTGGTGGCGGCGTCGATAACCTCGCTCCGGTCGCGGCAGGCTGGCCCGACTGGGCGCCTTGACCGGCCAGATCGAAGTGACTAGCGCCGTCGTCGGCCGCGGATTCGGCGGGTGCGGCAATGCGCTGTGGCTGCGCGGCAGTTTCGTGCTCTACTTGCGGATGCTGTGTCGGTGGCGGATCTGTGAGGGCCTGCTGCCCATGGCTATCTGCTGGCCCCGACCCCTCCGGATAAACCTTCGTTGGCGGCCCGGCCGGCCCGGGGTCGGGCGGCGCAGCGTTGTGGTCCGCAAGCCGCCCCATAAGATGCTCACTGGCAGCACCTCCGGCGCCAAATATCCCGGCCACCCCCGCCGTCTGTAGCGGTTCCCATTTTTGGTAGGCAACGCCGTCTCCCGCGAGCATGCCAGCGTAGTTTGCTCCGAAATGAACTGCGAGTTGTTGTCCTACATTCGTGGCCTTAGGGGCCGCAAATCTTGAGATCGGGGAGGAGATTCCGCCCATGACCAACCCGGAAAGGCCCGCCCTCCCGGTCGAGGCCAGATCGAAGCCTTCCTTTTTCTTACCCGTTTGTGGGTCTATAACCCCGGCCTTTATCCACACGCCCTGACGTATGGCATCATTCCCGGCCATCATCCCGCCGGCGACCACAGCGCCCTTCGCGCTAGTCTTCAAGGCTTGCTTTATGGTGAGCTTTTCGATCTCTTTTTTGGCGACAGTCGTAGCTAATTTCTTCGTGATTATCCTTTTTACCGCTTGGCCAACCATCTTTTTGAGCACAGCCTGCAAAGCATACTTCGTTGCCCAAAGCGCGGGCCCTGAAAATACTGCTCCCAAGTTTAGGGCAGCGAGCGTCACATCTGTCCAGAACCTAATCTTTGTACTGCGAATTTCTTCGCCGACATGCTCCAGTCTATCTGCTAATAATTCAAAATTACTGATCATGCCATCGATATTGTCGAGCAAATCGATGAAGTACTGATCGAGGCCATCTCGATAGGCGCCGTCGATAAATCCGCTTAGAGACGTCGACTGCGCGCTCTCCGCGTGTTTCTTAATCTCTTTTAATTTATCGGCGAGGTCTTTCCATTCCTTCGCCTGGTCTTTGCACGCACCCGCATCGCCTTGGGGATAGTCTTCATCTGTAACAAGATGATTCCAAAGCCAGCTGAATACACTCATGCTCAACTACCCCGAACGGCACGCTGACGTGCACACGGCAGTCGCACGCAATGTTTCGCAGATCAGGGCTTTGTTGTCCGATTCCGCGCTTGTTCTACATACTGGTTCGCCGCGTTAGTAAGATTTGGCCCGACAGAATCAAGAGCTGGTTTCAGATTATTTTTCGCAATCCCCACAATGGTATCACGAACCTTAGTGAAACCGTCTTCGCCGCTGTTAAATGCCTTGGCGATTTTGTCGTCATGCCCCCACGGTTCGCCCTTGATACCGTCGGCTTTCTGCGCTATCGCGTCAAAGCTTGCGGCAACCTCGCTCCACAGGCCAGCCCCCGCACGGGCTCGGTCCTCGTTAAATTCAAAGGTGTCTAAACCCATCGCAGTCCCCTCGAAGCCATCACTGATGGGCTATTTTAGGGCATCAACGGGCGGTAGGCGTCACTAGTTTCCAGACCCGTGGGGTCCCCAGCCGAGTCAAGCGGACTCGGCCCACAGGTCCTGCCAGCGGTGGGGCGCGCTGACAGCACCGTGCCGCTCTCGGTCCTACGTGGCCACGATGGTTGTTGCAGGCACCCGATGGGGGCAGGGCCAAGTTCTCCCGGTCAATGCCGCCGGCGACGGCCAGGTTGCCGGTTGGCTGCCGCGACGGATCCCCTACTAGGCAGTTGCGGCACACCCCGCCACCGCCGGAGTCGTCGTGGGCTAAATCTAAAGCCGCTAGATCCATCGACGTGTGCCGAAATCCGTCTCGGCGGATCCGTTCGACGCGGTGCTCGCCGAGCGGATGCTCAACGTCGGCCTGGCTCGGTTAGAACTCCGTCGTGGCGTATTCAGGCCAGGTCCCCCGGTTCTGCCGGCTGCTCCACTCCGCTTGTGACATCGCCACGTTGGACAGCGGATCCCTCGGCTCGTGTCGATAGGTCCGCTTGTTGATCGTCAACGGATGTTCCTGGTTGAGTTCCGCCGGATTCGTCAGCGACACCGCCGTCATCTCGTAGTCGATGGTCGCGGAATCCTCCCGCGTCCGCTGGATCGTGATCCTCCACCGCGGGGGATAGATCTGTCGGCCGGCCGGAGGCGTCCCGTGGCGCCTCGCCGCCGTGTAGGTCTGTGCGACCCTGCTCGCCGGCCAACTCGGATACTGCGTCACGACCCCGGTCGTCGAGTCGATCACCAGTTTCGCCAACCCCACCCGCTTGCTCAGCGTGTTCTGCTCCGCGCCCAGGATCGGTGAACAGACCCAGCCCATCGCGAACGGGGTCACCCGAAAGCGGCGGTTCGGGCTGATCTGCGCCAGGTAGGCCAGCGCTTGTTCCGGTGTGTCCAGCTCCGGCATGGTCGGCTCCTTGTTGAGGTGCGAAATGATCGGCTGTGGTCGGGATGAACTGCAATGCCGCGGATTCATCGACCATCCACGCCGGCGGATGATCCAACGTCGAGCCGTCGTGCGGGTCCCACCACACCGGACCGGCGGCGTCGAACGGGTAGACGACACAGCTGGCGTGCGCACCGTCGAGCACGGGTAACCCATCCGCGTCGAACAGCACCGCACCGGTGATCGGATCGCGGGCGTGCCAGTCGGTGAGCACGTAGGCCGCTGCACCGGGGCCCAGGTCGCCGATCTGCTGGTGCAGCGCGGCGAACTGTTCGGGAATAGGCAGCCCGTCGTAGTGGTGCAGCTCGCCAAGCCAATCCCTGGCCCGCGCCACCCCGTGTGCTTCGCCGTCGCTGTCGATGCTGCCGTCGGGTAGCTGGTCCAGATGCCGCGGCACCGCCACCGTCGGCTGACCGTAGAACGACGCCAACCCGCACAAGGCGGTGTCGTTGGAGTTGTTGTCGCGGCCGGGGATTGCGGGTCCGCCGCCGTTGATGAGCGCGCCGTAGGGGTTGGTGCGGGGGTCAGCACCGACTTGGTAGCCGCCGGCGGGCCTGCTTAAAGCCTCTTCGAGCGCCCGCTGGTAGGCCAGTGTCTCGAGATGCGCCAGCTGATGCGGCCCGTAGCGGCGACGGTTCGCGGGATTCTCAAAGCTCCACGCCTCCGAGAAGGGCCCGTCACCGTCGGGCCCGGACGGTGGGACGTCGTTAGTCTGGTCCCGGCCGGTCGGTGCCGCCGGGTCACGCTCGTGGGCGTCCGGCGCCGGGTCGGCGATTCTGGTCTTCGCAGTCAGCCCCGCCGCCCGGGTGTGTTCGCCGCCAGCTGGCCCGGACCCGATGCCCGGCATCACCGGCACGATCACCACCGGCGGTATCGCCGGGCCGGCGGGCGGCTCGGCGTCGGGCTGCTCGGCACGGGCTGCCTCGTGCTGGGTCGCGGCGGACACCGGCGTTTGCTTGGCGCTCCGGGTCTCCGCGTCGCTGGTGAGCCGCGCGCTCGGCTGCCTGGTCTCCGGCGGCGTCGGTCCCTTGGGCGGAGTCTGGTTGTCTGGTGTTTTGGGCGCCATCGGGTGATCCTCGGCGGGCTTGGTGGGGGCGGCGGGCCCGTCCGACGGCCTGGCTGGCGTCGGCGACATGTCGGAGGTTCGCGCGGGTGGCGAGCCGTCCTGTGGTCGGGCCGCGGGGGGCGGGTCATCCTGTGCGGGCACGCTGGTCGACGCCGGGGTGTGTCCGGGCAGCGGGTCGCCGATGTGGAACTGGCTGGCCGCGGGACCGGTTTGGGGCTGCTCGCCGGGGGTGGCGCGTGATGTCTGGCTCTCGGCGATGGCGGGCGGCTCCCCATGGCGGTCGGTGCTGGCGGTGGCCATTGGTCGATCGCCATCGGTGATGGTGCGCTGTCCGTGGGTGTCGGCGAGCGCAGACGGTCGCTGCTCGCCGGGGGCGGGCTGCTCGGGTTGTCGTTCACCACGCACCGGGGACGCAGCGTTGGCGTCTTCGCTGTGGTGCGCGGATGTTTTTGGTTCGCCCGCGGTGACGCCGGGTTGTGCCGAAGTGTCGCCGGCGGGCGCCTTGGGCGGCGCAGCCGTGGGGGGCTGCGCAGTTTGCCGTTCGTCGCTCGCTGACGGGGTTTGGTGTGGTTCGGCGGCGTGGGGGGTGTCGTCGGCGCCGGGTGTCGTCGGGGTCGCCTTGTCCGCACCGACCGACGGGTCCGTTGTTGGCGCACTCGCCCGGCCACCGGTTGGTGCGGTGGCGGGGCTATTTGGTGTGGTTCTCGTACTGTCGGCCGCCGCGACGCGGGGTTGCGGCGTTTGGCCGGCGTCGGTCCGTAACCCCTTGGGGGCGGCGGGTACCTGGGGCGCACGCCCGGAGGTCGCCGGCGCGCCGTTGTGATGGGCCGACGTGTTCGGGGGCGCCGGGCCGTCCCAACGCGGTGTCGCGACGGGACGGGTAGTCGCCGTCCCTGCTTGACGGGTGATTTCCCGTTGCGCGGCGTGCTGGGCCAGTAGGGTGATGGCCCTCTGAATAGCGCCGCGAATGATGAGCTTGGCCGCCGCGGCGCGTGTGGCAATTATTAGTCCGCCGCCGGGGGCCCAAAAGTAGGCGGCGATGGTTAACGCCAGCATCCTCAGCTGCGCGACAAAAACGTCTTTCACCGACTCGATCTGCGTCGCGACGTCCTCGACGCTGTCGGCCAACTGCCGCAACTGTTGGACAACGGTATCGATCTCGTTGGGCAGCGTGTTCAGCTGGTTGTGCAGCTCAGTATGAAAATGACCGGAGCGGAAGCCCAACAAAGTTGCCCGGGTCGCGTTGTCGACCGTGCTCTTGTAGGCCTCCAGCTGGTTCGCGTACTCTCGCCACTGCGCGGCCTGTCGACGGCACGCGTCCTCATCGCCGGTCGGCAAGTGCTCGCCGACCAGCCCTAACGCCGTTGACAGCCCGCCGGGAAGCCCGATCGTCATCGCTGCTTCCCTCCGCGCACGCGTCGCGCGTAAGCGAAGGAAATACACACCGCGCCCCACCACCACACCGGCTTGCCCACGGGGTTACTTGGCTTCCGCTTACAAGGTCCGGTTTTGCTGCATCGCCATGATGGCGTTGGCTGCCTCCGTGATCTTGGGGACGAAGCTCTCCACCTTTTTGTGCAAAGCCGCCGTGTTGGCGAACACGTCCGCACGATCCGGCGCGAAGCCGTCGTGAAACTTTGAGCCGATCTCATCGTCGGACCAAGGGTTTCCGGAAAGGCCGCTCTTCAGGGCTTGCGTCAACGACTCCAGTCCGTTGGCGGCTTCGGCGAACTCCGTGCCGCCCGCACGCGCCAACAACTCATTGAATTCGAAAACCTCGCCGGACATCCCCATACCCCTCACCCGGGAGCACCCGGATTCTGATCAGTTCTTGCCAGAATCGTCTGCTGTCGCTTCCGGTGTGTCCCGCCGCCTCGATTGTCGGCTGCACATCCCCCTCCGCAAACACGACTTGGTCCATTCTGGCAGACGAACCGACCGGTCAGGACGGCAATTTCGGCGCAGGGTACGGCGCGCGATGGTGCAAGCCGGGTGCGGCGCTGTGTCTGGCGAGACCGACGTGGGCGGCTGGACCTAACCCAGACCTAACGCACTGTCAGCTTCACCACGTCCACGTGCCTGACGGCGTCGCGCTCGGTGAGGTATCTGGGAAAACCGCCACGATACCGCTGCCCACGCCTCACCCGGCCGGCTCCAAGACCTCCGCGCCCACGAACGGGACCAGTGCGGCCGGCACTCGCACACTGCCGTCGGGCTGCTGATGGTTCTCCAGGATCGCCACCAGCCAGCGAGTGGTGGCCAGCGTGCCGTTCAACGTCGCCGCGATCTGCGGTTTGCCGTTGGCGTCGCGATACCGGGTGGCCAGTCGGCGCGCCTGAAAGGTGGTGCAGTTCGACGTCGACGTCAGCTCCCGGTAGGTCTGCTGGGTCGGCACCCACGCCTCGCAGTCGAATTTGCGCGCCGCCGAGGAACCCAGATCCCCAGCGGCCACGTCGATGACCCGATACGGCACCTCGATGGCGGCCAGCATCTGCCGTTGCCAGCCCAGCAGCCGGTCATGCTCGGCCTCGGCGTCGTCGGGTTGGCAGTAGATGAAGGCCTCCAGCTTGTCGAACTGGTGCACCCGGATGATGCCGCGGGTGTCTTTGCCGTGGCTGCCGGCCTCCCGGCGAAAACACGACGACCAGCCGGCGTAGCGGCGCGGACCGGCCGACAGGTCCAAGATCTCGTCGGCGTGATAGCCGGCCAATGGCACCTCGGAGGTCCCGACCAAAAACAGGTCGTCGGCCTCCAGCCGGTACACCTCTTCGGCGTGCGCGCCCAAAAACCCGGTGCCGGACATGATCTCCGGGCGCACCAGCACCGGGGGGATCATCAGCGTGCAGCCGTTGTCCACCGCCAGCCGCACCGCCAGCTGCATCAGGCCCAGCTGCAGCAGCGCCCCGCGGCCGGTCAGAAAGTAGAACCGGGCGCCGGACACCTTGGCGCCGCGCGCCATGTCGATCAGCCCGAGGGATTCGCCGAGCTCGAGATGATCGCGCGGGTTGTCGATATCGGTGGGTTCACCGACCACGTCCAACAGGGTGAAGTCGTCCTCCCCGCCGGCGGGCACCCCGTCGATGATGACGTTGCCGATCGCCATATGCGCGGCGGTGAACGCCGTCTCCGCGTCGCCCTGCGCGGCCTCGGCGGCCTTGACCTGCTCGGCCAACTCCTTGGCCCGCGCCAACAGCGCCGGCCGCTCCTCGGCGGAGGCCGCGCCCACCGCCTTGCTGGCGGCCTTCTGCTCGCCGCGCAGTGCATCGGCCGTCGAGACCGCGGCGCGTCGGGCGGTGTCGGCGGCCAGCAGCGCGTCCACCAGCGCCGGGTCCTCCCCGCGGCTGATCTGAGAACGGCGGACCAGTTCGGGGTCATCGCGCAGCAGTTTGAGGTCGATCACGGCTGCTAAACCTACCTTTGCGACCACCGGGCCGCCGTCGCCAGGTGGTCGGCACACCCGCCCAGCGTGCCCGCCGGGCACAACCCCATAACGCTACATACGCATCAGTTGTCACGCGGTCCCGCGCGCCTGCCAGAATGGAACCGATGTCGCAGGAAGCTGACCAGGACGATCGACCGGCCGACCCGCCCGCACCGCGGTCGGCGCGGTTCGCTTGGCTGCACACCCTGCAGGCCACCTCGACCCGGCGGGCGCTGCTGTTGACCGCGCTGGGCGGCTTGCTGATCGCCGGCGTGGTGACCGCGGTACCCATGGACGACTCGGGCCCTTTGGCCCATCTGGGGTCCAACCCGGTGGCGCACACCGGCGGCAAGACCAGCGAGGCGTTCAAACACGCCGCCAGCGGGAACTGCCTGATGTGGCCGGATAACACACTGGATGCAGCGAAGGTCGTCAACTGCGCCGACGAGCACAAGTTCGAGGTCGCCGAGTCGGTGGACATGCGGACGTTCCCCGGCTCGGAGTACGGGCCCAGCGCCGCCCCGCCGTCGGCCAACCGCATCGAGCAGATCACCCAGGAACAGTGCGAACCCGCGGTGCGCCGCTACCTGGGCGCGCGGTTTGACCCGGTGGGCAAGTTCGTCACCAGCATGCTGTGGTCGGAGCCGGCGTGGCGTCAGCACGGCGAACGCCGCATGCTGTGCGGTCTGCAGCTGCCCGGCCCCAACGGCCAGCAGGTCGCGTTCAAGGGCAAGGTGGCCGACCTGGATCAGTCCAAGGTGTGGCCGGCCGGCACTTGCCTGGGCATCGACGCGACCAGCAACCAGCCCACCGACATCCCGGTCGACTGCGCGGCCCCGCACGCGATGGAGGTCACCGGCACGGTGAACCTGGCCGAGAAGTTCCCCGACGCGCTGCCGCCCGAACCCGAGCAGGACGGCTTCATCAAGGACGCTTGCACCCAGATGACCGACGCCTACCTGGCGCCGATCCAGCTGCGCAGCACCACGCTGACGCTGATCTACAACACCATCTCGCTGCCGAGCTGGTCGGCCGGCAGCCGCCAGGTCGCCTGCAGCATCGGCGCGACCCTGGGCAACGGCGGCTGGGCGGCGCTGCTCAACAGCGCCAAGGGGCCGCTGATGATCAACGGCCGCCCGCCGGTGCCGCCCCCGGGCCTCCCCGGGGGGGGGGCGGGTCCGCCCGCAGGGGCAGGGCCCCAGACGCGGCGCCGGTCGCCCCCCCCCCCCCCGCCACCCGCCGGTGCCGGCCTCGGCGGTCTCCTTGCCCTGGTAACCGCTCAGCAGCTGGATCACCTGCTGGCGCACCCGGGTCAGCTCCGCGCCCAGCTTCACCAAGACTTGGGCCGCCACACCCTCGCCC